>ONQM01000071.1 GCA_900319955.1 uncultured Eubacteriales bacterium
AAAGAAAAAAGAAAAAGAAGAAGAGACAAATTATTATTTTAATGAAGCAGAAAAAATAATAAAAGAAAATGAAAAGCATATCCCGTTTCTATGAGGAGGAAAAAATGAAAGAACTTCAAGAAATAGAAACTAAAGATTAGTAAAAACAATAAAAACATTTAATTTTTAAAAAAAATACTACGAAGGGGCTACACTATAATAAGTTTAGTCCCTTTTGTTATAGGAGGGAAGTTAATAAAATGACTGATGATGAATTTACAAAAGAATTTTGCCACAAATGTATAAACAGAAAAGGCCTTGATGATGTATGCGAAATTAGAAGAAATATTGAAGGAGAGCTACAATGCATCAATTTTGAGGAAGAGAAAAAGGAGAATAAATGAATAAAAACATATTAATTGAAATTTTAAGAAACATAAGAAGAAAATACAAAGAAAAAGTTAAAAAATACAAGGTTAAAGGTTCATATGCAATTCAAATTGATGAAATAGATGATAGAGCTATAAAAGAAGCAATAACAATAATTAAAACTAAAGATATAGATATTGAGGAAGAAAATAATCATATTCCAAAAATTGATTGAAAAGGAGAAAAGAATGGATAATTTAGAAGATTTAAAAAAGCAAATAAGCGATTTACAAAGCAAAGTCACAAAATTAGAGAATGAGAGTAAAAAAGAAAATAAAAAAGAAAATAAAAGATGGAGAGCAGAAATAGATGATACATATTTCTATATTAATGATGCTGGATATGTCGATGATAGTCATGAAAATAACGATAGTTTCGACGAGTACAGATTCAAAACGAGAAACTACTTCAAAACAGAAGAAGAAGCGGAAGAATATCAAGAGATAATGAATACTTATTATGACTTAATAGATTTAGCTGAAGAACTTAATAATGGAGAAAAAATTGACTGGAATGATTTTGACCAATGCAAATATTTAATATCTTATAACAATAAAAACAAAAAATTAGAGATTGATAATGTTTTAAAAATTCAAGACATAGGACAGATATATTGTTTATATGATAACTTTTTAGATAAAGCAAAAGAAAGAATAGGTGAAGATAGACTGAAAAAATTGTTCACTTATGAAAGGAATTAAAATGGAGGAGTAAAGTATGAGAAATATAAACGATTTCAAATTTAGAGGATATGATACAGAACTTGAAAAGATGACATATTTTGATGATGATGATTACATATTATCATGTGGACAAATCTTAAGGTCAAAAAATATAAGAGGAAATTTAATTACAAAATTTGAATAGGAGGAAAGTTATGAAAAAAGAAATGAAATTAATTGAAGTACTTAATTTAGTTGAAAAAGGTAAGATAAAAAAGCGGAACGACATTAAGAATATTTGATACAGAATATGGAAAATGGAAAAGTATTAGAAGAAGAATATAACATATTAGGAATATTAGATAGACATATAGTTTTAGAAGAACCTGAAATATTAGATGAAGAAGAAAAAGAATATTTAAGTGCTATTATAAAACCTTTTAAAGATAGAGATATTTATATTACGAAGAGAGAAAATTGTTTTGATAAATATTTTTTAAGAATTTCAGTAGATGATATGGGTACTGATTTTCCATATTTTGAAAAGGATACAATGTATAAAGGAATGAAATTAAATAAGGAATATAGTTTAAAAGATTTAGGATTGGAGGACTAAATGAAATTTTTATTAATATATTCAAGAATTTATATAATTATACAAATATTAATAATGTTATTTATAATAAAGCAAGAAATATACAAAGAAAATATAATAGTTGAATATCTGATTACATTATCATTGTTTCCAATATTAGTATTATTATTTAAGATAGGAGTTTAAAAGATGAGTAAAGCAGATGAGATGTTTGAAAAGATAGGATATAAGAAACGTGAAACGGGATTTGTACTTTCTTATTATATTCCTGGAAATTATAATAGAATTTATTTTTATAAAAAATTAAAAAAAATAGATATAACAGAAATGATATCAGTAAAGGCATTACAAGCAATAAATGAAAAAATAAAGGAATTAGGCTGGAAATAGAAACTTCACTGAAAAGCGACAAAAAAGAAAGGGAAAATAATAATGAATAAAAAATATCCACCTATTGTTGGAAAATGCAAGGAAAGATTAGACAATGGTACTTGTCTAGGCTGTAATAGATTAGAGCTATATGAGTTCAC
>ONQM01000070.1 GCA_900319955.1 uncultured Eubacteriales bacterium
TATTGTTCTTTAGTATAATCAGTTACTCTTATATAAGATTCTGTTTTTAATACTTCTTCTTTTAATTCATTATAATATAAATATTTGTTTTTACTCATAATACATTTTCTCCCATAATCAAATATTCTTTACTAAATATTCTTTCGTTACTACAATATTCCATTACAAATTTATTATCTTTTTTACATATGATAATTCCTACTGTTTTATTTTGAGTTATTTCTTTTATATTTTTATCTACATAATTCATATATGTTTCTATTTGTCCTACATGTTCTTTCTTTAATTCTGTTACTTTTAGCTCTACTACTATATAACAGTCATGAATTAAATTAAAAAGTAATATATCTATTCTATTATATCTTCCACCAATATTTAATTTATATTCATTACCAACATACATAAAACCATTACCTAGACTTCTTAAGAAATCATCTATATTTTGAAGTATCATATTTTTTAAATCATATTCTGTTATTTTATCATAGGCTTTATCTGTCTGGGTACTAAATCTGGTATTTCTAATTTTTCAGATTTTATTAATTTTTCTTTAGTCTTATTTGGAAGTCTTTCATATTCATGAGATTTTATTCTTTCATGTAACTCTCTTACACTTAAATTATTATCTTTTGTTATATTAATATAATAGTTAATTTCGTTGATATTATTTAATGATAATAGTTCTCTAAGATGACTCCATGTCAAAACTGTCCACACTGTGGACAGTTTTTCATCTTTAAAGGTTTCATAAAACTGTTTAATTCTCCAAAGTGTTCTTACATTATATTTTTTTCCTACTTCAATTATTAGTTTTTCTGAATATGTACCAATAATGTCTTTACCATATTCTTTACCTGCTTTAGATAGTATTTTTCCTATTTTATAATATTCTTTTACTTTATACTGCTCTTTGGTATATTCTGTTACTCTTATATAGGACTCTGTTTTTAATACTTCTTCTTTTAATTCATTATAGTATAAATCTTTGTTTTCTTTCATTTGTTCCTCCTCATAATATGTGATTATCAACTGAACCCATTTATTCTTCTTTTAGATAGCTATTTTAAACCCTCCTATATATATTATTCGACAAAAAAATATAAAAGTGCAAAAAAAATACAAAAATTTAAATTTTTGCATTTTTTGATTAATTTTTATAAGTGAGAGGTTAGCAAGACTCAGATGAAGGCATACCACCGCCTAAACCGAAGTAGTTGTCGTTGCCATTGCCGTAAGGTAGACTGGCACTACAGGTGTAGTACAGGTTCCTGAAATCGCTCGAACTAAGAGTACACATAAACGTAGCAGAGTAACGGCTGCCCCCGCCATCACAACCCTTATTATATGATGTTCCTCCAACTGTTCCACTAAATATACATGATGTTAATGTTGCTGTTCCATTTTGACATGTATATGTTCCTACCCAGTTTCCTTTTGTTACTGCACTTCCATTTGTATATGATGCATTTGCTGTTTTTGTATATGTATAATTTTTCATTTTAGTAGCAGCATTAGTAGTAAAAGTTTTATTATTATTACAAGTAGTTGTTCTAGAAGTTGAACTATTACCATCGGTCCATCCATTCCATGTATAATGATTACTTGCAGAACCACTAAATGAAACAGTTGAGCCTTCTTCACAAGTACCACCACCTGATACTGTTGTACCTGTACCTGCTGTAACAGTTATAGTGTAAGTTTTTACCCAATTAGCTTTATATTCTCTATTACCAGTAGAATCACTTGGAATAGTTACATTTTCAGCTGCTTTATCAAGTCCTGTTCCTGTCCATCCTACAAACTTATATCCTTCTTTTGTTGGATTATTAAGGTTTATATCATTTGATTGTGATGTATAGCTTGTTTATTTTTTGTACCATAACCACCTGTTATTTCAATTGATGATTTTAAATATAAAGCTGGGCGAACTCCGCGGTCGCTGTACGCGCCGTCCGCATTGTAGTCGCGCACGAGGCCGCTGCCGTAGACGCCGAACACGCCGCTGGAGTTGCCCGAGTAAGGGGTTATAGTCCACTGCCAATGACTACTATCAAATAAATAATCATTCTGTGCACATGGTCCTCCTTCTGATGCATACCAATTGCTATTTGTACTATATGCAGAAGTGCTTAAACATGTTGTTCTACTTACGCTTGATGATCCTGACGTTGCATATAAATAATCACTTGGATATATTAGCCCAATTTTGCCAGTCCACGTCGTTGCATGTCCACTATATACTGTTGAACTTCTTTCTGTTGCATAGAAATTAGCGGCATTCGAACCAGTTGATGCATTCCAAGTTGGAACAAATCCTCCAATATTCCATACTGCATTATCTATCATGTTTTTAGCATCATTATTTGTATCAAATGCTGTTCCTGTATATGCATATCCATTCTTTACTAGCTTAAGTCTTGTTTTTTTCTTATCAGTACCATCATCAATGTTATTCATAACGCCAATTATTCTCCATAATTCGTATTTATTTATCTTGCATGATATACCTTTTGGTGTAGTACCATTAGATGATGATAGACCATAACTTACAAAATCATTTTTGCAAGCAGATTCTGAATCATATACCTTACCTCCATTAACAGAATTAGGTGCAATTTCGTGTGCTTCAATATAATATTTATTTGTATCTGTATCTAATGTACATTCTGCAGTTGTAAATCCATTATTTGAAATACTTGAATTACATTCATCAAGAGTTGGATATTCAGATCCACCTTGATATCCATAGCGAGGAGATCCTGTACTAATATTCCCATCGAAATAAACGCTATAAGCATCATATATTTTTACGTAATTACATGGATTTTTACCTGTATATCTTAAATTATTATCACTTGTTCCATCATATGCCATTGTGTATGTACATGCATCATCTGATGTATCAGATGGA
>ONQM01000069.1 GCA_900319955.1 uncultured Eubacteriales bacterium
TTTTAGGCAAATCTTCTCCATTTACTATTTTATTTAATAGCTCAATTAGTTTTATCTTTTTATTCATATCAAACCTCCGAATAAATCATTAAATTTTTTTATAGTTTCTAATTGTTCTTTTTCTTTACTTGTCATTCTTTTTATTTGCTCATCTCTTACTTTTTCTAAACAAAGTTCTTGTATCTTTTTAAATTCTTCCTCATTTGTAATGTTATTTTCTATTAAAATAGTTATAATAGCCGTTAGTGTTGCTGATATTCCTAATTGATAATTATTTTCTTCATTATCTTTCATAAATTCTTTTATTTCATCATTATTCATCTTCTCCTCCTATCCAGCCGAAGCTCTTTTACTTTAAGATTTATTGCTTGTAGTTCTTGCATTGTTATATTCACAGATATTTTTATTGCTTNAAAAACAAATTCTCTTAATTACTATAAAATGTGTAAAATTTTGTTTTAAGGAATATTCAATTCTATATTTATCTTCTTGCTTTTCATATCCTAATTCTTCAAACATCTCATCTGCACTCTTACTATGTAAATATTCTCCAGTTCTCGAACTTTTTAATCCAAATAATTCATCATCTGCTTTACTCAATATTATCAGCTCCTTTCAATAGCTCTGGATTTTCGTATATATTTCCAATTACTTCTGTTATTCTTGTATTAATTAGTTTTGGTGCTACTCTTGTTGAACTTCCACAATGCATTCCAGCATAAAAACAACCCTTATCAAATATTACCTTTTCAATATGTTGTCCTGTGCTATCTCTGTATTTAACTATATCTCCGCTCATATATTTCAATTCCGTTTTTATCGTGTAGTCCTGTAAATTGCATAAGTTCTATATGTGGCTGATATGGTATAGTTATTCCTACTCCATAAGCTCCATCTCTCATTATGTTTATAGATTCGCTTTTAGTAAACTTTATTACATCTACAACTGGTAGCATTATTTTTGTATGTTTATCATAAGCTCTAAATTTTATTTCTCTACTCATTCTTCCTCCTAACTGTGTATATTACAGCTAAACTTTTTCTACTCTATACTCTTTTGAGAATATTTTTGCTGTATCTAAAATACCGTATTTGTCCATTCTTGGATAAGTATTTGAAATGGTTTCTATAAGTTCTAATAAATCAGGATATTCTTGTTGTGCTTTTTCAAGGTCTTTTTTATAATCCATTTCCTTATTTATTGCTTCTATTGTTTGTTCTTTTGTATATACATTAGATTCTATAGTATTTTCCAATTTGCTTATTGTACAAATTGTTGAACTTAACTTGCTATTTTCAAAATCTTTAGTTTCTTTTAATGCTTTAATACTTTCATTTATTTGTTTTTGAGTTTCTATAAACTCTTTAAATAATTCTTTTATTTTTAACATATCCTACTTCCTTTCACATTTTTGTAAGAACTTTCATTTTCCATAGATTAGTCCTCCTAAATCAAGATATATTGTCATGCCAATTCCACCATATATAAAAGCAAAAGTATATTTCCAAACTTCTTCTATATCTAGGTTTTTATATAAGCAATAACCAATCGTTTCAAATATGATTAAAAATAATATTCTAATAAACATTTTCATTTCTATCTACTCCTTTTCTAAAAGTGATTGCAAAACTATTTTAGCATCATAAGTTCCGTCTTTTACTTCTTCTATTTTTGCTTTTATTTTGTCTTCCCACTTTTTGTTAATATCATATTCAACTAATTCTATAACTCTTGAATATTGTTTATCTGTCATTTTTATAATATATTTTTTATTTTCTTTTTCTTGTTCAATAAAAAATTCTAATATTGTTTTTAAACTATCATAACTTAAATCTCCTGTATCTATACTACCACCACTATCTATTGCACTTTTTAATTCTTGTAAAGACACTAATAATTTCTCTTCCATTTATTACTCCTTTTCTAAAAGTGATTCCAAAATTATTTTAGCATCATAAGTTCCATCTTTAACTTCTTCTATTTTTGCTTTTATTTTGTCTTTACTAACACTGTTTTTTTGATTATATATTGTTATATCTCCCAATGCTTCATTTCTTAATTTTAATTCTTCTTCTTCATCACTTAACATTATTTTATTTCTCCTTTGCTAGTTTTTCAATTGCTTTAAATTCATCAGTTCCTCTATATAACATTTTTAAAAAACTATTTTCTTGTTCTAAACTTTTATTTTTCTCTTTTTCTTTTTCATAAGCTGTTTTCCATTTTTTCAATATTGATTGAATATCATCTTCACTATCTAAACCTTCTTTAATAATAATATTTGTATGTGCTATTAATTCTTCTATATTCATTTACTTACACCTCACTTATCCATACGCTTACACTTGGTACTTCTGCGTATTGTTTTCTAACTCTTAAATCTACAACTTGTTTATCATCTTTATATGCTTTGTATTCTTTCTTTTAAATCTTTTATTTTATTTCTCCTTTTTCATTAATTTTAATTTGTTTAGGTTCTTCATCTCTAAATAATGGGCAATTGTCATCGCCAGTGAATTCATATAATTCAAGTCTATTGCAACCTAAACAGGTTCCATTATCTAATCTTTCTTTACATTTTCCAGTTATAGGAGGATATTTTTTATCCATTTTATTTTTCCTC
>ONQM01000068.1 GCA_900319955.1 uncultured Eubacteriales bacterium
TAGAGTATATAGACTATATCAAGAAACATTTTCATCAAAAGAAAGACAAGACTTTCTAAAAAAGGAATTCAATTATTATGGAACTAATGGCGTAACAGGACTTGATGGTATATGGGTTGAATACTCTCCAAGCAAAGGACTAAAACTTTCTAAAAGAGATATTGAAAATACAATGCTAGTTAATTGGAACACCATAGAAAAAAGAATTGGAGAGCTTATTTCTTTGGATAGATACTTTACCAATGATGAGAAAAAACAATATCAAAATTGGTTAGAAAACGACTATGAAAATGAAAAATGGATGTTTAATCAAGTATTCAAAGATGAAAATGATAAAATAGAAATTCAAAATATAGATAAAAATTATAAATTAAAAAATGGAAACTACTTTCATTTTCATACAAATGAAGAAGGATATTATTATGCTATATATGATAAGTTCGGAGTTGAACAAGATGGTGGATTATTAGAATACTCCGATAATGAAGAAAATGAAACATTAATGAGTATTAGAAAAAGACTTGCTGATTTTACTGATGATGAAGAACTTGCAGATGAAAAACTTGAAGAAATATCACAAGATGATATGGATTATATTACAAGTGGTCAAAAAGCAGAAGATATTGCAGAAGAAGTTAAAGAGGCAGTAAACGAACTAAAAGAATATAAACCAGAATTTGAAATTGGACAAATCATATATTTAGAAAATGATAGAAAATATAGGGTGGAGGCATACAATAGGGAATACGACCAAATAGTTTTAATGGATATGACAATGTATGAACAAGCTCATTATCCAATGACAAGGAATGAAAGCTATTTACGAGCATTAAATTTATATAATAATAATCCAAGAAATTTTGCAGAAGAAGTAATAGAAGAACCTATTGTAGAAAATGAACCTAAAATTAAGCAAAATAAGATAAATTATCATATTGATAATAATTCTTTAGGAGAAGGAACTCCAAAAGAAAAAGTTAGAAGAAACATTGAGGCAATAAAACTTCTAAAAGAATTGGAAGATGATAAAAGACTTGCAAATCACGAAGAACAAGAAATACTATCTCAATATGTAGGTTGGGGTGGACTTCCTGATGTATTTGATGAGAAAAAAGATAATTGGTCGCAAGAATATAATGAATTAAAATCATTACTAACACCTGAAGAATATAGTTCAGCAAGAGCAAGTACACTAACCTCGTTCTATACACCACCTATTGTTATAAATGCAATATATAAAGCTATTCAAAATATGGGAGCTGAAGAAGTAAACATATTAGAGCCAAGTTGTGGAACTGGAAATTTTTTAGGAATGTTACCACAGGAAATGCAAAAGTCAAAATTATATGGTGTTGAATTAGATAGTACAAGTGGAAGAATAGCAAAGCAATTATATCAAAATGCTAATATTAAAGTACAGGGGTATGAAAAAGCTGATTTACCTGATTCTTTTTATGATGTTGCAATAGGAAATGTACCATTTGGAGATTTCAAAGTAAATGATAAGAGATATGATAAAAATAATTTTTTAATACATGATTATTTCTTTGCAAAAACATTAGATAAAGTAAGACCAGGAGGAGTAATTGCATTTATAACATCAAAGGGAACAATGGATAAAGCAAGCCCTGATGTTAGAAAGTATATAGCACAAAGAGCAGACCTGCTTGGAGCAATTAGATTACCTGATAATACATTTACTAAAAATGCAGGAACGAAAGTAACTTCAGATATTATCTTTTTACAAAAAAGGGAAAATTTAACAGACATTATGCCTGATTGGGTGTATTTAGATCAAGATGAAAATAATATCACCATGAATAAATATTTTGTGGATAATCCTAATATGATTTTAGGAAAAATGGAGATGGAAAGTACACAATATGGTTTTGACTCTAGTTGTAAAGCAATAGATGGAGAAAATTTAGAAGATAGATTAAATAATGCAATTATTAACATTCGTGGGGAAATACAACCTACATCTATTGAAAATGAAATAGAAACAGAAGATACATCTATTCCTGCAACTCCTGATGTAAAGAACTTTTCTTATGCAATAGTAGATAATAAATTATATTTTAGAGAAAATACAAGAATGATATTACAAGATGATTTACCACTTACTAATCAAAATAGAATTAGAGGCTTAATATCATTAAGAGAACAAGTTAGAGAACTTATAGATTTTCAAATGAATGATTATTCAGATGGAGATATTGCAAAACTAAATCAATTATATGATAAATTTACTAAAGAATATGGGTTAATTAACTCAAGGGCAAATGAAAATGCTTTTTCAAATGATAGTAGTTACTTCTTATTATGCTCACTTGAAAAACTTGATGGAGAGGGCAAATTTATTGGCAAAGCTGATATGTTTACAAAACGAACTATTAAGGCTAAAAAAGAGGTAAAAGAAGTTGATACTTCAGATGAGGCTTTAATTCTATCTATTCAAGAAAAAGCAAAAGTTGATTTAGACTATATGTCAGAATTAACAGGAAAAGATAAA
>ONQM01000064.1 GCA_900319955.1 uncultured Eubacteriales bacterium
AGATTGCTATATCTAAATAAGCGTCAATGAAATATGGAATTTTAGTTTTTTCATCAACTCCACTTTCCTTTATAATATCAAAATAATATTCAACAATCTTCTTTTTGTCATCAAAAAAGATTCTTAAAGCATATTTTTTATTCTTCGGAACTATTTCTAAAATGTAATATCCATTGTCCATTGCAATAATTCCATTGCCGATTATAAATGGTTCTGATATTTTATCAAGTTTCTTGGCAACTACATATTTGTCTTTTTCATTCAAATAAAATTTTATTTTATATTCTTCCGCTTCATTTAAATATGTTGTACTTAATAGTTTCTTTTTCATAGCATTCCTTTCTCTTAACTCTAAAGGTATTTTACTAAATAATATTTGTTTAGTTTTGAATCTTTTTTATTTTTCCATTCTTCTTTAAGTAATCCAGTAATATATTCATCTTCTAACTTATTAGTTGCTTTTGAAATAAACCTTTTTCTTCTTATTCCTTCATCCTTATATCCAAATTTTAATTGCATTTTATGTGATTTTTCATTGTCTTTGAAATATCCATTTTCTAATCTTCTTAGTCCTAATTCATTAAATGCAAAATTTATTCTTGCTCCAAATGCCTCTGTTCCATAACCCCTTCCCTGGTATTTTTCATTAAGCCATATTCCACCGCCAGCCGTACCATGCGTAAAATTAATATTGCTAATTTGTGTTGCTCCTATAACTTTATTCTCACTTTTTAATACAATAGCAAAATTATAGGAATTTATTTTATTATTTAAGGCATAAGTTATAAATTCTTTAGCATTTTCTCTTGTATATGGAAAAGGCACATTTGCAAGCCACTTGCTAACATTAATATTGTTCAATCCCTCAACAACATCATCAATATCTTCCATTTTATATTCCCTTAATATTAATCTTTCTGTCTCAATTTTTATATTCTTCATAATTCAACCCTCCTTATCTCTTTAGTCAAAGTTTATCTCTTATAAATCTATATACAATTTTTTAGTTGATTTATATTCAGATTTTACTGAATCATATATTTTTAAATTGTTTCTATCTAATTTTCTAATTTCTATCATTTTATTTTCCTCAATATTTAACTTTCAAAATATTTTACTAAATAATATTTGTCTAACTTTGAATCTTTTTTATTTTTTCTTATGAATTCAATTTTGAAGCCACATTTTTCATAAAATCTTGGTGCTTGAAATCCATAAGTTGTTAAGTTTATGTTTTCAAATTCTTTACCTTTATAATATTCTTCAACTGCATTTATTAACCTACTTCCAATATGTTGTTTTCTATACTCTTCAAGAACAATTAAGTCTTCTATATGTACTTCTCCATAATATGTATTTCCTGTTATTATTCCTAAAAAGTTTCCTTCATCATCTTTTGCAATAAATGCAAACATTTTATAATTACATACTACTTCATTTTTCTTTGCATATTTGTTAAACTCATCATCTATTAGCTTATAATATTTTTCATCAATATTTTCTGTATATTCTATATTCATAATTCTCCTCTTTATTCATTATTGCAGTTTCAATATTTTATCTATTTATATAAAATATTTATTATCTTTTTCTATTTTTTCTACTGTTTCATTAACTGATTGCTTGGATGTGTCTAAAAAATTATTTTTATTATAATCCTTATTTTTAAAATTATTTAATAAAGTAAGACATCTCTCACCCATTTGACAATCTGTTGGTCTTTCCTTATCTCTTAAAAGTAATGTTTTTTCATCAGTCATTAAAATAATGAATTTAATTTTATATTCCCTGAACTTATCTTTCAATTCTTTTATATTTTCTGGATTTACAATGTAATTAAATACAACTATATATCCATTTGATAAGTAAGTACTAATCATATCAATACATATTTTCCAAAATATATCTAAATGATTTCCTTGTTTCCAAGCCTGGACATATCCACCTATAACTTGATGATAAATATCATCGCCTTCTATTAAGACTGATTTGCTTTTACTTTCTGCTATTCTCTTTGATATTGTACTCTTTCCAACTCCAGCTGGTCCTGTAATTATATATAAATCTGCCATTTTTACTTGTATGATATATTTAATAACTTAAATAAACCATACACTCCTTGTATAATATATTTAGATTTTTAAAAAGGCTTTATCTATAAACCTTTAATCTATTAATTTTATCAGTAACATGATATAATTTATTA
>ONQM01000073.1:0-585 GCA_900319955.1 uncultured Eubacteriales bacterium
TATTATACTTTTTTTGAATTGTTTGCTTGAATGAATATTCAAGTACATATTTTTTAATTTCTTCATCATTGGTGAAAACTGAATAACTTTCTGGTTCATTACCAGAAATAGATTCATCTTTCATCAAACCCCTCCGTAAAATTAAAAACTATCAAGTTGCCGTTATTCTATCACGTTTTACCGTAAAAGTCAATATTATCAAGGGTATGGACGGTTATTTTGGAACAAATTAGAATGATTTGGAACATTTTGTACGATATTTAATTGCTCTAGAGTGCTCTTAAATGCTCAAGAGTACTCTTTTTTGCTCTTCTCTGCTTTTTTATAACAATTCTATAAAATCGTAGTATTATTTAGGCAATTTAATAAATATATTTTTTCGAATGATTATTTCTTAATGGACTAAGGTTTAATTGTAAGTGGGGATACTTTTAGACTTTTTATGAATTTTAACAATAATTTATATAGCTTAATCATAAAAGAAAAAGACTAATGATTAATACTGTATAAGTTGCAGATTTTGAATATTGTGGGGTTAGTATTCTTTTATGATTGCATTTGAAAAGGGTAAAGCGAAGCACTATA
>ONQM01000073.1:612-2043 GCA_900319955.1 uncultured Eubacteriales bacterium
CTTTGACACTCTCTTTTTTTACTATAAACTTACTAAAATTTACTCGAATGACCTCATGTGTTTACAAGTTATATCCTTTTTAATTATTGCTGGTGCAGTTACCTATGGTTCGTTTACATTTAGTTTTGATTTACATTGTTTAGGGCCTCCTAGTTGATTTGATTTTTATTTCAAATCGATTAGGAGGAATTTTTTATGGTTAATGATAAATCAATTTGTTTTGTAAAAAATGAAAAAGGAGAGTTCTATAAAATTACTTATAAGGAACTCAAAGATAGAAAAAAGAATGATCCAGAGTTTAAGAAAAGAAAGTCTGTTGTTGCTAATAAAATGCTATTTGAAGTTAGCAAAGAAAAATTTAATGAATATCACAATTATGTCGAAAAAACCAGATATGCTTACAATAAAGAAAATAAATTAGATAAAGTTTTGCCAAATGATGATGCAATTTCAAATATTGAAAAAAATATCGAGAGTAGGGAGGAGAAAGAGAGGCTAAATAATGCTATTTTAAAGCTCACTAAAGATGAGCAAGACCTTGTAAAAGCAATATATTTTAAGAATATGACAATGACAGATTATGCAGAAATTACCAATACGCCTTTAAGTACAATTTCTAGTAGAAAACAAAAAATAATAAAAAAATTAAAAAACTTATTTAATATTTCGTAGGATAAAAAATTTATTTTGTGTAATTAATGTAGAGAGATAAAAATATCTCTTTACATTAACCATAAAGAAATTCTCTCATTAGCACATTGAAAACTGAATATTCAAAGCAAATACAAAGAACTACATATAATCTGGTAGGATAAAGTCTATTAGATAGAATTGCAGCTGTAACTGCAGGACAAAGGATATGTAGACAATGATACTTATACCAAGTCATAACTTGAGCGTGAAATCAATGTTTTTATGAGAGGAAACTTGATGATTCGTCGCACGTATTGATGGTATGTCGGTGATTCACGGACTAGTGGAATAGCTAAAGTCACTAATGCAAGATCTAACAAATCTTAGTTTGTAGAGATAATAAGAAGTAAAAAAATGAGGATGGCAGAAATGTTTACACCATAAAGAAAGAAAGGATTAATTATGATACTAACAATAGTTATATTACTAACAATAGTTATATTAGTTATTACAGGATTATTCTTATATTTGATTGTTGTAGGAGCGTCAATAAATAAAACTAGTGAAGAATTAGCTCTTAATGATGAAGAACAATCAGAATACATTCAATTATATGAATTATTTAAAAAATTAAAGAAGGACAAGAAAGAAATGAAAGAATATTGTCGAGATATTAAATTTTTAGATGAATCGAAAGCAGAAAAAGTTGGTAAAGAACTTATGAAAAATCTAAATGATGAACAAAGGAAAGCATATTTAAAGCTTGCAAATAATAGATTATCAAAGTTTGAGCCAATG
>ONQM01000063.1 GCA_900319955.1 uncultured Eubacteriales bacterium
CTGATATTTCCAATTGATAATTATTTTCTTCATTATCTTTTAGAAAGTCTTTTATTTCTTTATTATTCATCTTCTCCTCCTATCCAGCCGAAGCTCTTTCTATATACTTAAATACATACCCGTGTGTTGTATAATGTTTTCCTTGACAAACTCCCAATATTAAACAATTATGTATTCCTGTCTTTTCCTCCGCTTCTCTTATTGAAACAAATTTATTAATTATATTTCCTTTTAAGTCTGTTTGTACCACAGCTCTGCTAGTTTTTATATCTCTTTTATGTTTTATTTTATATGCACTTTCTCTAACATTTTCACATAATCCCGTTTGCCAAGCTTTAATGCAATTTTCTTTATGAGTTACAAATTCTAAATTTTCAATTCTATTATCAGTCTTAATTCCATTTATATGATTAACTGTCAACTTTGATTTTCCTAAAAATGCCAATGCTTCTAATCTATGTACTGTGTAAGTTTTTCCATCTAAAGAAACCATATAATATCCTTTGTTACTTATAGTTGGTTTTAATATTCTTTCATTAATCGTTTGTATATGTCCGTTTTTTCTTTGTACAACTCTACATAAGCTTTTTATTCTTCCCAAATTGCTTACTTGGTACTTTCCTTCATACCCAATAATATCTTTCCATTCTTCCTCATCTGCTTTACTCAATATTATCAGCTCCTTTCAATAACTCTGGATTTTCATAAATGTTTCCTATTACTTCTAACTCATCAGTATATTCTAAATCATATCCACAAGCATTTGGTTTGTATTTAGGTTTTAATCTAAATCTTTCATCTTTATAATCTATTGAATAATTTTCTCCAGAAGCAAATCCATATTCTTCATAATCATCTGGAATATGTACAATATCTCCCTCATATATTTCTTTTCCGTTTTTATCGTGTAATCCTGTAAATTGCATAAGTTCTATATCTTCAAACATATACATATAATTCGATACAGTATGATTTAAATATCCTTTCATATATGCTTTTTTATCATCAAAATCTAAAACACCAACATCATACATTTTCTTTTCTTTTTTATTCCACATTCTGTATTTTATCTCTCTCATACTTCCTCCTAACTGCTGTATATTACAGCTAAACTAATCTTTTAAAGTTAATTCTATTCCATCTATGTTTCCTGATAATTTATTTAAACAATGCACTATCTTATTGTGTAAATCTTTTATTTCTTCTTTTTTCCAACATTTATCGTTTATATAATCTAAAACTCTTTCTACACTTTTTATTCTATATTGCAAAATATTTATTTCGATATCTCTATTCATTTGTTGTACTTGTTTTTCTGTAATAGTTCTCTCTTTTCTTATGTCTTCTATTTCTTTATAAAGATTTTCACATTGTTCTTTATCCATCTTTAATCCTTCCTCTCTACTTTATAACTTATAGATTCCATCATTTCTTTGGTAACAACTGTTTCAATCATTTCATCCCATATTCCAAAATCTTCATCATCTTCACAATATACTTCTCTCATGCAACCTTTGTTAGTGTCAGAGGCATCTATAACTTTATGTCCATTTACATAGTCTCCGTTCTTCTATAATATCTATTAGATTAGGAGAATGTTTGACTATATCTCTTTCAATGTCAAAACCTATATATTTATCATTTGTTTCAACAACATTTATCCAATTTTTATTTATTTGATATTTGCCAACAGTTCCATCATCTAATCTAACATATTCTCCAACTTTTATTTCATTTTCCATAGATTAGTCCTCCCACTTTTTTACTGTTTTGTATTTATATGCTATTTTTTCTAATATTACACTATAATATTTTCCGTTTGCTTTTAATCTTTCTGCTTTTTGTATTGCTTCTTCATCGGTATCTGCAAAAACAGATGTATTCCAATAACCTTTATCATCTTTCTCTTTTTTGAACTTTAAATTATAATCCATATATCTACTCCTTTTCTAAAAGTGATTGCAAAACTTTTCTAACTTCATTTCTTACTGCTTGCTGAAATGTTTTTCCTGCACTTCTATTTACTAAATTTACTGTCATTTCTTTATCGTCATATTCTTCTATTTTTGCTTTTATTTTGTCTACTAACTCTTTATATAAATTATAATATTTCATTGATGATTGTTCTTTACTTTCATCTGATTTATTTAATTCTTCTATTTCTTTAGATTGTTTTTCGATTAGATTTACTATCCTTGAAAAGTATTCCATATCATTTACATCTGCATTATATTGTCCATTTTCA
>ONQM01000061.1 GCA_900319955.1 uncultured Eubacteriales bacterium
CAAATGTTTATAAAAATAAAACTGCGGATAAATTTTTTCAAGAACATTATCAAGAAGTTCAATCTTTTGCACTCTCATTACTTGTCTATAATGCAAAAGGAAAAGAACCTTTGTTAGTTTCATCTTAACATAAAAGTGAGCCACATGCAAGTGGCCCACTATGACATAATTAAAAAATAATTTTAATATTTTTTATGACATTTTTAAAAGTTATTGACATAAATCACTTGCTTTTATTAAACTATTGGAGGTGTACAATGAAAGTTATTTTAATAATTGGTGTTACTCTAACTTGTAATTTCTTGTTATGTTTTACTTATTGTCACTTATCATTTTCTCCTTAAAAATAAGAATAGAAATAATTAAAGCTAGTATAGTATATATACTAAAAACAATTATATTTCTTATTGTTATACTTTCTAAATTAGCATTCATTACACCTTTAATAATAGTTACACAAGATTCAAAAGGTAAATATTCACATATCCTTGAAAACACATCTCCTAATAATTCTCTAGGAAAATACATTCCACTTGTAAAGCAAACAAGTTGAATTACAATACTTGATATTCCTGATGATGCCTTTTCTGAAAACAGACTTCCCAATATTATACCTATTGCTATAAAAAGAATAGCAACAACTATTGAAATAAGTATAGCCCAAATAATATTAATGCTAAAACTTAATCCTAAAGCAATAGCAAGTATAAAGAACAATACATTTTGAATTAGTATAAGTGGAATAATTGATAACATATAGCCTAATATATATTCTATTGGTTTCATCGGACTTATACCTAATCTAATAAGTAATGATGATGTTCTATCTTTGCTTACAAGCATTGCTGTAAATAAAGTTATAAATGAAAATCCAAACACTACAATTCCTGGAGTAAAATTGTGTAACTCATAACTTTCGTTTGGAATATTTATTTGTTTAAATATAAATAATAAAAATAGTGGTAACAATACAGAAAATATTATACTTAATGGATCTCTTATTATTTCCTTAAAATTTCTTTTTGCAAAATTTAGTGTTCTCATTATAATTCACCTCCAGTTGCAATTTTTACGAATGCATCTTCAAAATTTTTTGTACCTGCTCTTTTTATAAGTTCTTTAGCAGTTCCCACATCTACTAAATTTCCTTTTGCCATAATTCCTATTATATCTGATAAACTTTCTGCCTCTTCCATATAATGAGTAGTTAAAATAATTGTAATTTTGCCTTTAAGTTTTTCTATTACATTCCATAATTCTTTTCTTGCAATTACATCAAGACCTAGTGTTGGCTCATCTAAAAATAATATTTTAGGCTCATTTATTAGAGCTATTGCAATAGATACTTTTCTTTGCCATCCTCCTGATAATGTCTTTGCTTTTTGATTTAAAACTTCTTCTAATTTAAACATTTTTACAAGCTCATTAATCTTTTCTTCTTTATTAGGTATTTGATATACTCCTGCCATAAATTCTAGATTTTCTTTTACAGAAAGATTTGGAGCAATGGCTGTTTCTTGAGGAGATACATTTATGATTTCTTTTATTTTTTGTCTATCCTTAATTATATCTAAACCATTTATTTTAATTTCTCCATCTGTTGGTAAAATTAGTGTTGATAGCATTTTTATAGTTGTTGTTTTACCTGCACCATTTGTACCAAGTAAAGCAAATAGTTCTCCTTCATTTATCCTTAATTCGATTCCATTTACAACTGTTTTTTCTTTGAATTTCTTTGTTAAATTCTTTGTCTCAATAGATATCATTATTTATTTCCTCCTTTTGAAAATACTTTATCTGTTAAATCTTCTATTGCATCTGCCTTCAATAAAGCTATTCCTTTTTCTTTGTCGCAAAGAACAATAATAGAATCTCCTGGCTTTATATCAAACATATCTCTTGCTTCTTTTGGAATTACAATTTGTCCTTTTTCTCCAACTTTACTTATTCCTACAAATTTATCTCTTTCCATTTTAGTCTCCTTAATTATACTTGTTATATTTTTCCTACTTATTATACTTTGTAAAAATAAAAAAAGCAATAGAATTCTTAAAATTTCTATCATTTTTTATTTATTACCTCGTTCGGAAAATTACTTATGTTACGAACATCTTGCTAAATGACAAATTACTATTAATCTCACTTATTTATTGTAAGTTATCGCTCTAATCATTTTTTGTTTTCTTATTTTCAAATGCTAACAGTATACTAAATATTATTTCTATTACTATCATCATTGTTGCAAGAATATAATTTGCATAGTTTAAACCAACTATTAGAGATAATATTGGAATAATTATTGACAATACCATATATGTTTTTGAATTATATAACCAACTATATGGTAATAAATGTGCTC
>ONQM01000062.1 GCA_900319955.1 uncultured Eubacteriales bacterium
ATCTAATAATAATTTTATAAACATAGCATGTGACCAACCAAGTCCAATTACCCATTTCTGATTTAAATCAGAATTTGATTGCTCTGCCAATAATCCTAAATCATTTGCACTATTTACAATAAAGTTTAAACATTCTTTTACTTTTTCTTTATTGCCTATCATTTTATAGTATTCTCCCATCCATGCTGTTGCAATTATCCATGGATTTGTGCCTCCAATGTAGCTATCATTTTGAAACCTTAAATAGCCACCTGAATAAGTTCTTAATGTTAAATTAATTAATTCTACTGTATTTTTAATTACTTTTTCATTTGGTGAAAATACCTTAAAAGGATAAACTGCACCTAATGTACTAATGTCAACTATTGAATCTTTAGTATTTCTTAACAAAACATTTTTTTGTTTATCACACAAGTTTTCCATTATGTACTTTTTAATATCTCTCATTTGTTCTTCATATTTTGCTTTTAGTATTATAATATCATCTTGTTTAAGTCTATTGTTTTCGAAAGATTGAGACAATTCATTATATATTTTTATCATTGAATTATATGCTGCATAAATAGAG
Organism: uncultured Eubacteriales bacterium; assembly: GCA_900319955.1. Classification (GTDB taxonomy): domain Bacteria; phylum Bacillota_I; class Bacilli_A; order RF39; family UBA660; genus UBA2730. Next base: position 569 of record ONQM01000062.1, read on the forward strand.
CATAGAGAATATAAATGTACTCCTTCATTCATTTCCCATAAATCATAACTTGCATGCTTATAAATTTCATCTCTTTCTTTATAATTATAAGTTTTTTCTAGTTCAATTCTTACCTTGTCTTCTTTTTCTTCTTTATTTAGAACATAATTTGTGTATTTATTTAAAAAGTCCATTGCTCTTTCCATTACTCTTAAGTTGTTTTTTAAAAATTTTATGTTCTTCTTTCCTGTTAGTTTTTCTTCTTTTTGGTATCTTTTATAAAGTCCCCAGACTGCTGTAGCTGTTTCATCAATTTGATATCCCCAACATGGTGCAAGCCTTTCATCAGTGTAAAATCTTTGCTCCCACATTCCATTTCTACTTTGAGTATTTTTTAAAAAGTTATCATAGAATTTTTTGCTATATTCATTAAAGTTTAGTTCATCTAATGCATCATAAATTAATACAGCATCTCTAATCCAGCAATATGAATACCTTCCAGATTTATCTCTTTCTTCATCTACTTCTAATGAAGCAGAAATTCCACCTGTTTTTTCATTTATTAAAAATGGCATATATAAAATTGTTCTTTTATAAACTTTTTGTTCTTTTTCATAAAGACTATTATTTTCACTATTTAGTTTAATCGTATCATGCTTTGCTAAAAATTTTTTCCAATAGCTTTCTACTTTTTGTATTTCTTTTTCTGCATTTATTTTTCTTATTTCATCAATTTCTTGTTTTGTTTCTTCAATCTTTGTTTCATCATAATTTAAATACATATAAATATAAATTGTTGAACTTTCACCTGGTTTTAAATTTTCAATATCATAACTAATTGCTGATTCAGAATTCATCCCAATATAATCTTTATCATAAATTATTCCAGATTCAATATTTGTTTGAAGGTTATTTAGTTGATGACTTAATGCATCTTTATTTGAAGTAATTGCAAAAGTAAAATTATGACTATATTGTATTAATGCATTATTAGAAAAAATTGAGCCAGCCATATTGTTATATGAAGAAATTACTTTTGAGTTTATTATTAAGCTCATTTTTAAATCAATAACATTATTATTGGTAAAAGTTAATTTTTTGATAATTATATCTTTACCAATCATTACAGCATCTGTTTGAAGAATCTTTAAATTAAAATATGTATTTTCTATTTCAGTATTTAAGACATTTGTATTTTCTGTATAATATTGATTATATCTATTATTAACATCACTATGTAAATAAATGATATTAGAATCATTTATCTTTAATCCTACATGAAAGAAATCAGAATATTGTCTATAATCTGGGTTTGGATAATATAATCTTAGTAATTCTCCATATTTACTTAAACTCGCTGTAATATTTTGGTTTCCTATAAAAGCATCATTATAATATTTCTTTTTCATTTGTTTTCTTTACCTCTTTTCATTAATATCTTCATTATTTGCATTACCATTACTTTTCATCATATCAACAATTTGTTTTCTTAAATCCATTACTTTTTGATTTAATTTCATCATATTTTCATCTGAAGTATTTTGTATTCTAATTTCTTCTTTTAAAGAATGCTTCATTTCTGACAATTCACTCTCTAATCCTTGAATTTTATTTATTAAATCAATTTTATCAACTTCATTCTTAATAGGGCTAACATATTTTTGCTTTATTGTTACATTTTCAGTATCATCTAGTTCAAATTCTTGTCCATAATCCGGTATTTCAACATCTACATTATTTTCTAATTGCTCATTAA
>ONQM01000059.1 GCA_900319955.1 uncultured Eubacteriales bacterium
ATCATATTTAGCAGGTACACTTGGAACATTAAAAGTATATGCAACAGTTGGAATTGAACCAAATGACTTCTTTGTAGGAGCTAGAGGAAATGACTTTTGGCAAGCAGGTTATAAACTAAAAACTATGTAACCCGTATTAGTAATAATATGATAAAATAAACTTGGTGAATTTTTGGAAACTCTTAACAAGTAAAGTTGAAGACAATCAAAAGCTAATCTATATATAAATAGAAAGTTTAACGACTATCGAAAGCACAATATTAATTATTGGAAGTAAGTAGAGTACATTTCAAACGAGATGGAAGTGCCAAGTATCTTATATAATAAGATAAAGATATAGTCTAACCTTATTAGAAATAATAAGAATATAATTAGTAAATTATATGTAATATAAGTAGTAGTTGGAAACTACATGCCAATTTCAAACACTTCAGTTGTAACAACAGCTGATTTCACAAGCCAAGAAGGATTTGTAAGTGTATATGCGAACAAAATTATCAATTCAAAATTGTATGTGAGAGGAAGAATTACAGTTTAATTTTTACAATAAACACTTACATACACAAGCATTTGAAGGAATTAAGAGGATACAGAAATGTATCCTCTTTTTATATCATTTTAAAAATTTATTTTTAGTTATGTATTGATTTTTTATTAATAATTTAATGGAATAAATTTATAGGAATATAATTATATAATGAGTCTATGAAGTATATTAAGAATTATCTCTATTTTATTATAATACTAATTAAGTTGTAAATATTTTGAAGATGTTATATAATAATATAGTAATAAGAGGATAGAATATTATGTTAGGATTTTTAAGGGAATCACAAGTTATAGCGGATAAAGCAGGATTAGATAAGGATACAAATATATGTAGAACCGGATTAGATACATATTTACAAATTATATTTCCAAATATTACAGATTGGGTTCATGATAAATGTATTCCAAAGGATTTGCAAATTAGTAATGAATATAAAAGAGTAAGACCCGATTATAGAAGTGAAAGTTTAAAGATGATAATTAAATTTGATGGATTACCACATTGTACTGATCCTGATTGTATAAGAAGAGATGAAGAAAATACAAAGTTTTATGAAAGCATAGGATATAAAGTTATAAGAATACCTTATTTTATTCAGCTAACAAAATCAGTTGTGAATATATTATTTAACGTTGATATAAATAAGGATTTATTTGATGAAAACATTCCTTCTTTAGGGTTAAAATCTGGAAATCCTTCCTATCTATGTATTGATGGTATCAAAAGGATGGCAAAAGAATATAGAAAATTTCCTGAACAATATAAAATTAATATTCAATATTTAAAAAATAATGATAAAGAAAATAAAACTTATTGGAGATTATTAGAAGCATTTTATAATAATGAGGATTATTTATTAAATAATCATATATAAATTTCACGTTAAAACTAGTTTTAAACCATTTTTATAACAAAATAATAAAATTATATATGAAGGAGGACATTATATCATGCCTATATCCAAAGAAATAATAACTAAAAATTGTTGTATATGTGGTAAACCTTTTGAATTATCTTATAATCAAAGAATTACATACCATAAGAATCCAAATCATAAATTCTTTTGTAGTAAAAAATGTAGAGGTAAGTATGATAGTATAACAAGAACTAAACCAATGAAACAGATTAATATGAAATGTAAACAATGTAATAAGGATTTTATATTAAGTTATTATCAATTACAGGAGTATAATAAAGGTCAAAGATATTTTTATTGTAGTAGAAGTTGTGTAATGAAGTCCATAAATGATAAGATGGATTTCAAAAACAGAAATGAAAAGTCAAAACAAACTAAATTAGAAAAATATGGAACAGAAACATATAATAATAGGGAAAAAGCAGCTAAAACATTATTAGAAACAACAGGATATGATAATAATTTTAAAAATGTAGAAAAACTTAAAAAGATAAAGGAAGAAAAATATGGTGATTCATATTATACAAACAGACCTAAATCTGCTAAAACATTATATGAACATTATGGTAAAAATGGTAATATACAATTAAATAAAATAAGTGATATAAATAAGTCATGGGCAAAATATTTAAATATAAATGAGTTTGAATTTCCTATAAAATCATATAGTTATGATTTAAAAATAAATAAAATATTAATTGAAATAGATCCAACATGGACGCATCATAGTAAGGAAATAAATTCATTTTTTAGTGGTGTCACATATGATTATCATTTAAATAAAACAAATTTAGCTTGGAAAAATAAATATAGATGTATTCATATATTTGATTGGGATACTAAAGAAAAAATAAAATATTTATTAAATAATAATAAATCATATGCAAAAGATTATATAATACAGTTATTAGATGAGAATCAAGCAAAAGAATTTTTTGAAAAATATGATTTTAACCCTTTTATACCTAATAAAATATATATTGGATTATATAGTTTAAAAGATAATAAATTATACTGTGCTTTATCATTTGGAAAACATATAAGGGATAAAGCATTTGAAAATGAAATATTTAATATGTATATGCTAGGTAATATTGTCGGAGGATATCAAAAGATATTTAATTATATTAAAAATAATTATAATATAAATAGATTGTGTTATTATTTAGATATATCAAAATATTATTTTCCTGATTTTAAAAAGATTGGATTTGTTAGAAGAAAAAAGATAAAACCAATTAAATACTGGAATAAAAATGATAAACATATTCAAACCCATGATCCAAATAAGGAGAAGGAATTATATGCTAATAATTATTTACCTATATATGATTGTGGCAGATGGTTAATATATATTGATATTTAGTTATTTACATACATAAATTTCACGTTAAAATTAATTCTAACAAGTTTTTATAACAAAATAATAAAATTATATATGAAGGAGATAACAATAATGGATATAAACGAGAGAAATACATATATATTTAAAGAAATAAAAAATCATTTAAATTATATAAAGAAAATAAAACCAAATATAGAAATAGCTTATAT
>ONQM01000057.1 GCA_900319955.1 uncultured Eubacteriales bacterium
TGATTATTTATCAAAACCATTTAGCAAAGAAGATATAAAAAAGAAATTAGAAATAATATTTAAAGATAGTGTAAAGAAGAAAAGTGAAGTAGTTGAAATAATGTAGAACTACTTTTCTTCCTTCTATTGTATTTTTATTACAAATATGATATAATACGTTGCAATTAGAGGGGATTAATATGGATTTTCAAAAGAGAAATTTAATTGAACTTTACAAGATGAGTGGGGAAGAATTAAATCATTATTATAGAATGCTTAGAAAGTATGAGTATGATAATAATATTCCTTTAAAGTCTAGCAAAATCAAGAAAAGAATTTATTTTTTAACTAAATTAATGCTTAAAATAGATAGAATTACAGTAGGTAGAAAATTAATTATTTATGATGATAAAAGAGGAGACTTTAAAAATATAAATCAAGGTAAGATATATGCTGCATCTCATGTAGGTAGATATGATGCTGAAAGTAGTATGGAAGCGATTGATGAACAAGTATATGCAGTTATGGGAGATCCTGGAGCAACGTATAAAACACTTATTAATTTTGATGGCTTCTTTCTTGAAGATATGCTTGGAAGAGTATGTTGTGATACTGGGTATCAAGAACTTGAAAATATGAAGAAATTAAAATTAGGAGAAAAAATACCTGATGATGATTACAATCTTATTAAAGAAATAAAAGAAGATAGACATATATGTGAAGAAACATGTATTAAAAGACTTAAAAATCACGATAATATTTTAATATATCCAGAGGGAGCTTGGAATATAACAGCTAAACTTACTCAACCTTTATTTACAGGAACAGCTAGAATGGCAATTAAGGGTGATGGATTAATAATGCCTATTGGAATTGTTAGAGATAATAAAGTTTATACAGTAAATATGGGAGAGCCTATAAGCGTTAAGGGTGCAGATGCAGAAAATAAAAAAGATGTACAAGATATAACAAATGAATTACATGAAAAAATAAATTCATTAAAAGGTGAAATAATATTTGATGATAAAAGACCAGTACTTAAAAGAGATGATTTTGGAACTCCAGAAGAAAACTTAAGAGCATTTATTGATGATATTATGAGTGAAACTACAAATGATTATACGGAAGATGTTATAGAAGGATCAAGATTCTTTGATAAAGATGCTCCAGAAAATGTTGCTTTTCCAGAAAGAATGTATAAGTATAAAGTATTAAAAAAATAAAGAGGTGTATTATGGAAAACTTATTTATAAGTAATTTAAATAAAAAAGATGTTAACCATTTTACAACAGATTTTGGATTAAAATTCAGAAAAAAACATGACAAAGCTATAAAAAATATTTATTCAAAATTAACAAGTACTAAAATAATAATGAAAAACATATGTGATATGTCAGATGATGAATATTTTAGCAATTTAAGTTTAGAACATATTCCCGTTACAAACTATGATTTAACAGATAAGAAGAATGGTACAACTATTGTTGTTGAAAGATATCCTAAACTAGATGATGATGAAAGTTATATATTTGTTGGAAATCATTCATGCCCAGAAGACATTGAAACAATGCTTAAAATAATTGATAGAAATGCATATTTAGTATTAGGATCTGTTGAGTCACTAAAATATGATAAAGAAATGTATGCCTCATGGCTTGTTGGTATGATTGTTTTTGATATATTAAATGAAAAAGAAAGAAAAGACTTGATGCCAAAGATGGAAAGAGTATTAAAGACAAATAGCATATTAATTTTTCCAGAAGGCTCACACAACTATAGTCCAAATGAAATAATTAATCCACTTTTTGATGGACCTGTTAATTTAGCACTTAACACTGGAAAGAAAATTGTTCCAGTAACTCAATATAGAGATAATGAAAATAATGTAGCATTTGTAGATGTAGGAAATCCTATTGATATTAGAAATGTTTATGCACCAGTTTCAAGATACTATCCTTTTAAACCTGATAATGAAAAATATAGAATTAAATCACTTTCAAGCTATTTAAGAGATAAGATGGCAACAAGTAATTATGCTTTAATATCGCGCCATGCTTATAAACTTAGAAGAGAAGACTATGATAGTTATGATGAAATACTTTCAAAATATCAAAAAGATGTAGCAGATGATGTTTTTTCTAAATTAAAATGGAGACATGATGTATTTGATGCAGAATATTTAACTAAGAAAAATGAAGATGTAAGAGAGTATAATGATGTTGCTAAAACTATAAGTAATCTAAGACTTAGTGAAAGTACTTTAAAAAATACATTAATAAATAATAGATATTACGTTAATTTAGAAAATTTGATTGAAAAAGAAGATGTTCCAACATTTATGAGAAATGAATGGATTAAAAGACAAAATAATAAAGTGCTTGTAAAGAAGAAATAAAAATCTTCTTTTTTCTTGTTTATTTTTTTTAACTGCTATAAAATTATTATAGGTGAATAGTATGGTAGAGTATGATATTCCTTTTGTATGTTTAATATTTACAATACTTATATGTTATATATTTTTTCCAAAGAAAAAGATTGAACTAACTGAAAATATTTATTATAAAAATATTCTTATATTTACACTTTTCGTTAACAGTACTAATTTTATATCTCACTATATGGCAAGTATATTTGAGCATGATGGAGTTATTCCTTTTTGGTTTGCAAATTTATTCGCATGTATTAATAAATTAGGATCATGCTTTATTTTATACATAACAATAAATATAATGTCATATATGCTTTATATAACTTATCCAAAATTTAGAAAAAATCATAAAATAGCACAAGTTATAAATATTATATATGGCATTATTGCAAGTATTTTTATATTAATTTTAAAATTTAATGTATTTAATGTAGAAGGTGTTACAAGTGGAAATGGTTCTAGTGTCACACTTACATATTTACTTGTATTTATAAATCTTTTTGTAGCAGCTCTTGTTGCAATATTAAATATAAATAAACATGATAAAAGATATAAATCAATTTACATAATGATACCAATACTTATTTTACTTGCAGCATTTGTTATGCTTCATCCACAGTTTAATATATATGATTTAATATTAAGTCTTTTCTGTTATGTTATGTACTTTACAATAGAAAATCCTGATATAAAGATGATAAATGAACTTGAACTTGCAAAGAATACTGCAGAGAAAGCTAATCGTGCTAAGAGTGACTTTTTGTCTTCTATGTCACATGAGATTAGAACACCACTTAATGCAATAGTGGGATTTTCAGAAGATATTTGTGATAACTTAGATGGAGCATCAAACATAGTTAAGGAAGAT
>ONQM01000056.1 GCA_900319955.1 uncultured Eubacteriales bacterium
TGATCGTATTATTACTTTTGAGTAATAACCAAGATAACGACCATGACAAAAAAGACTAGAAATAGTCAAAAACAAGGTAGTCTGCCAACTACCTTGTTTATTTATAAAAAAAGAAGATACAGACTGCCATCCATATCTCCGTACATATACATCTCCTATGAGCTCCTCGAGTAACTTAATTATAGCAAATGTTTCTATATTTGTCAAATAAATATCAATTCCTGGAGAAAAAAACTCTGGGTGAATTGCGTAGCAAGAGGGCAAAGCCCTTAATTAAAAATACAAAATAAGTAGTTAATAAATTTTAGAGTAGGTATTATAAATTAGATATAGAAATAAAAAAGTAAAAAATAGGAGTTTTTGCTTCTATATCAATAGTTTGCTGGCTTTTCACTACTACCAGGTAAGTGGTAGTAAATACTATCAAGTAAGTGGTAGTAAATTTTTATATCATTTTTTGCAAATCTTCTATCAATTTTTTTATATCTTCTTTACTTAATTTTGTTACTTTTTTCTTAATTTTCGTTAATTCTGATTTACTATCTTGGTTTAATTCCTCTCCAAATTGTTCTTCGTATAATTCTGCTGCCTTATATATCGGACCTCTAAATAGTAGGTTAACATTTAGGGTAAATCTATTTTTCTTTCCAGGCTTGTTAAATATGTATTGATTGTCTAGTAAATATTTTCTATCAATGTAAAATCTTCCGTTCTTATTTTCTCCATAAGTTGAGATAAATTTTTTATCAAAAGAAAATTCATTATTCCAGTCCATTGTATCAATAACATAAGCTAACATTGTATTTATTGCTCTTATTTTGCTTTGTCTTGTAAGTCTAATTATTTCTTCAGGATCTGATATTCCAAAAGTACCTTTAACTCTTTTCTTTTCAGAACTATAAGTTGTTTCAGTAGATAATATTTCTCCAGTTTCTTGATTTACTGACTGAGTTACTTTTGTTATTCCTTTCTTTTGATATTTTTGTAATTGTTCTTTTTCTTCTTCTGGAAGACTGTTGTAAGTTCGTTTAATTTCTTCGTCCATTTCGTATTACTCCTTTGTAAGTTAAATTTCATTAGTGAAAACAAAAAATACTACCATCTTGCTAAAAAGCTTTGGTAGTATTGATAATTTTAATACGAAATTTCAATTTACCTATTGACATATTCCATGATAATATCTTATAATTATCTTATGGTAAGACTTATTTTGAAAGCTTAATACACATTAAGTCTTACAGAATATGTCTTGCTCTGATCCAGCAAGGCATTATTTTTTATTCTCTTTTCAATGTTGAACTAATTATATAATTATCAAAAGTAATTTGTCAATAATATTTGGCATTTTTTTATTTTTAATGATAAATTACTCGTTTTTATTACAAAAATCGTTTTTAGAGCATTCTGGGGCGAAATAGATATAAAAAAGAGTAGGTTAATACCTACTCTTTTACTTGCTCTCACAAATTGTAATTTGTATTGCTAATTAAATATATTTACTAGCCTCTTTAATACTTAACTTGTCCATTTTGTCTTTGTATTTTCCAACAAACTCTTTAACCCATTTCGGATTTGTTTTAGAATAATCTCTTAAACTCCAACCAATAGCCTTATTTATAAAAAATTCATTACTACCAAAATTATTTACAATTATTTTTTCTAATAATTCTGTATTAGTTTTTTCTTTTCTACAAAGTTGATGGTCTATTGCTATTCTTCTTACCCAAAAATCTTCATCTTTTGACCATTTCAACATCAAATCATTTATTCTTTCATCTTTAAATGCTATATTTCCAACGATTCTATCTAGTCCATCTATTGTATCCCACCATTGTTTTGACTTTATATATTTAAAAATTTTAGAAACATCATCATAAGTTAAATATTTTTGCATAGTTACTAAATAGTCCATGACTAAATATTGAAATTCTCTATAGTCATCTTCATAACATTTATCTAAAAAATCCCAATCTACAACTTTACTTACTTTTTCTTCTTTTAGTAAATCTTTATAAAATGACTTTCTTATTGGAGTTGCTAATCCATAGAATTTGAACAAATCTCTCATATATTTTGACATCTTTACAGCATTTTCTTCATCTCTATTTTGTTCAAAAAGATGTTTTATTTTTGTATATTTATCCATAATAATCTCACCTCCAAATTACTATTTGTGCTGATTAACAATAACAAACATAAACATTATATCATAATTCTGGCTGTATGTCATCTATCTCTTTTTGTTCTTTTTCATAATCGCTAGATTCAATACGTAGACTATTATCTACTCTATCTTGATAAATATCTATTTTATTCTTATCTTCGATATAAATAAAATCTTGTATATGGACTAATTTAATAATTCTCTCTAACATTTTTGTTAGTCTTTCTTTTAATATCTCAATTATTCTAGGACTACTTCTAGTCTTTGTTTCTGGCTCATAATAAGATATTATTCTTTCTTTCATTGAATTTAAATTACTATCATAATCAATATCTATATTCAAAGTATTAACATCTTCATTGATATAATTATACTCCTTAACTTCATTTCTTACCCTATCCTTATATATAGACTGTACTTCTTTAATGAAATAATTAACTTTATATCTATTTTCTTCATAATTCATAGCTGAAAAATTATTTATATCGTAACCTTTCTTAAAATCCTTTAAAGAAGTACCCTTTTCTTTATTTATAATAAAATCACTAGCATTACAAATATTTTTTAGTTCCTGTTTCAATTTATTATTTTGCCTTATATATTCTTTTCTAGGATTATTTTTTCCTATATGTTTTTCTGATAATTCCTTATTTTGTTTCTCAGCTCTTAAAGACCAATCAATTTTTAACAACTCTTTCAAAATCATCTCTTTACATTCATATATAAATTTTTGAGATTTAAAATGTTCATTTTTATCAGAAAAATATCTTGTAGTACCTTTTTGCAATACTGTACCTTTCTTAACTACTTTTACTGCTTCCGATTTTCTACATTTATGCCCCTTACTGTCGTAATAGTACGTTCTTAATGCTCTTTTCTCTTCTATTACTTTTGGAATACTTAATTTTTCTCTTTCACTAAATATTAAATGACAATGTTTATTTTCTATTTTATCTCTTTTATTGTAATGTATCGCACAAGTACACTCTACACCATACCTATTTTTAAAAGTATTACATATATCTTTAGCTGATATATTTGAAATTGGTGGTATTCCTATTATTAATTCTCTTGCTTCACAACATTTTCCTCCAGTTTTTGTTTCTCTATGTCTTTCTCTACTTTCTTTGGCTAACATACTCCAAAAATCATTAT
>ONQM01000055.1 GCA_900319955.1 uncultured Eubacteriales bacterium
TAATCATATTGTGCGGGACCATATTTTTTCAAAAGATAATCAACTAATTCATCATAAGTCATTTTTAATTGATTTTTAATTTCAGTACTTTCCATATTTAATTTACCTCCTATTAAAATATTGATAGCATATTGCTTTTACAACCTAATTATATCAAAAATTTAAGATAAATAATAGTGTCCAAAACCAAAAAGAGAACTACTTATAAAGTAATTCATCGCTTGTAAAACTGACTGAAAAGACTATAATTCAAAGTTATCCCGACTTTTATCTTTGTGCTTATCTTTTTCTTTATTCCAAATATAGTCATCCTGAATTGATTCAATAGTTTTATCGCTAAATATATTATGAGTATATAATTCTTTTGAAAAATTCCAATAATCTTCACGTTCTTTTTCTTTGCCAAACATTTTATTTTTAATAAATTTAACTAATCTATCAAATAAGTTTTCAAAGAAGTTGATAGTGCTTTGAAGTTTAGAATTTTTCTCTTTAAGATTATCAATTTCATCTTCTTGTTTATCTACCTTTTTCTCAAGAGATTTAACTTTAATATTTAAGGCATCATTATTTTCAGTTAGTATTTTAACTTTTTTCCTGTTTTCTTTTAATTCAGTTTCAACATCATTAAGAGTAATAGATAACTTTTGCATTTTTTTATATTCTTCATTAGTTGAATCTACTTGCTGAATAAATTTATCAATTTTATCTTTATCATAATTATTTAAAACATATTTGTCTTTATTAGTAAAAGTAGTTTTTAAATTATTCATTAATTGTTTAATTTCGTTAGAATCATTATTTAGTTGTAGTGATTTTTTATTTGCTATTTCTAATCGTTCTTTATTTTTTGATAATTCTTCTTGCATTTCAATATAGTTTCCCATATCTTTAACGTTTATATCTTTATTTCTACCTTTTTGTTTAGTTTTTAAAATATTATTTAAACCATATTCTTTATTAAAACTAGCAATACATAATGTTCTCATTTTATCCTGCAATTCTATCAACTTTGTTTTAGTAAATACATCAGATTTACCAACTTGCTTAGACATACCATTTTTACTTTTATATTTAATTGGAACACCTACAACGTGCATATGTGGACTTGTTTCATCATAATGAATAATTGCACTTGCCACTTTAAAGTTAGGAATTAAAGTTTCTAAATCTTTAACTTGTTCTTTATATACATTAGACATTTTATGTTTGAATTTTTCATCTTTAGTATCCCAATACTTTTTATCTCCAAGTTCAATAATAATTTCACAAGCCAAATCATTTTTAGAATTATCACTTATCTTTTTAAAGTAATCATCTATTTTTCTATCATCTCTAGTTTGTTTAGAATTATATTCTAATCTTGCTTCTTCAAATTCATCTTTATATAATTTTTGAACATCACTATATAAAGAAGTTGTCCCTCTAACTATTTCAATTAAATGTGGCTTATCATCATACTTACGATAATTATGTTTATCAACACGAGATAATTGTCTAGCATTTTGAATTGCATTATTTGATAGAGAAGTAGTTCCACTAGCATTAGATTTTGCTCTTGCTTTTGATACATTTTTTCTATTTTTATCACTACCCAAATGTAGTGAATAAGCAAGTTCTGACATATATAAATCACATCCTTTCTTTGAGCTTATTTTGTTTATGACAAAATATTTAACCCCCTAGGTATTTTGACACAAGTATCAAAATAACCTCGTGGGCTAGGGATTCCCTAGAACCCTTTTGAAACTTATTTCGTAATGTTTTAAAACTTCGTAATAAAACAAAACTACATAAGTTTATAAAATGCTTTTCCCACTTTCACAAGTAAACTTGCAAAACGTGTTCGCATTTTATTCTTCTATAGAGAGCAATTCCTTTTTAACAGGTTTAACACCAATTTCAATAGGAATTGGCTCTCTCATATAGATAACACTATCGTTTGTTTCATCTGGTATATAATCAAAAGCACTATCTATATCTTGCATTTGAAATTCATCAGTTTCACGAATATAGATTATTCCATATCTATATTCTTTCATTTTTATATCAGGATCTATTTTACAATAATCTTCCATTGGGAATATTCTTACAATAGCACGATTATCTTGTAAGAAGTTGAAATAGAAAACTCTATCTTCAACATAATAAGTTGCTTCTTCAAAGCCTACATCATAGTATTGTCTTAATCTCATAATATGCTTTCCCACTTCTTCTTCAGGTAGATAATTACTAAATCTTAATTGTCCTACTAAATTACCAAATAAAGTAGGAGTTTTAATATCAATATAACCTGCTTGAACAAGTTCATTGCAAGGACGACATATACTTTCTCTAAATCTAACTTCATCAACTATCATAACTTTATTCTTTTCAAGTAGAGTAATTTCATCTACATACTTCATAATAAGGTCTGACTTTTCTTCTCTTGTATAATCTTTCCAAGTTTTAGTTCTTTCTTTATATTCATCTTTTAATTTAACTTTATTGATAAAGTCAATATCTCTTTTTAATAAGATGTCTTGTGGTGTGAATTTTAATTCTTCAGTAATGTTTGTAGTATTAAGTTCACTTTGTATTTTAGAGATTGCTTCATCAACAATTTTCTTTTCGGCATTATATTCTTCTAAATCAAATGCACCAGAGATATATGCTTTTCTAATTCTATCTAGTTTAGCATTTTGTTTATTAAGTTCTTTTTCTAATAGTTCTTTTGGTTCATCAAATTTTTGTTTAATCATAGGTAAGAAGAATTGATTAACAACACTATCATATTCAACAATTTCATTAATAAAGTTTTCAAAGTATTCTTCAATAACATTTTCTTTTAGATTAAGTTTACAATCATTACAATAATAGTAATAATAAACATTTCCATTTTTCTTTTTAGTTGCTTTACCACCCATTAAATTATTACATCTAGGACATCTTATTTTTTGTAAGAATAAATAAGTTAAAGTTCTTTGATAGGCTCGAGAATTCTTTTTCTTTTGTGCTTGGCAATCTTCCCACATTTCTTTACTAACTATTGGATCAACAACATTTTCATAATAAGTGGGGTGTTTTGTTCTTTTACCATGAACAAAGTCTCCTTTATAAACTTCATTTTCTAATATTGCAGTAATAGTGGAATCTCGCCAATTAGTTTTACCTAATACTTGTTCTTCATTTAATATATTACTTATTGTTTGATAAGAGTTTCCATTATAATATAATTCAAATATTCTAACTACAACATCTTTGGTAGAGTAGTCTATAACAAGTTTCTTATTTTCGTGTTTATAACCTAAAGGGGCTTGACTTGGTAAATGTCCTTGTTTGATTGCACCTGCTAAACCAATTTTTGTTCTTTCACTGGTTCTTTCAATTTCATTTTGAGATACACTCATTAAAAGCCTAGATACCATTTTACCATTTGCATTTGTTGTATTAACTTCATCATTAGCACAATCAATGTAAGCATCATTTTCATCAAGAAAAGTCATTAATTTTTCCCAA
>ONQM01000052.1 GCA_900319955.1 uncultured Eubacteriales bacterium
AGTCAAGTTTTTATTACTTAATAATTCAATTCCATACATAACATATATGAAACATCCCATAATACTTATTTCATGTCCATGAGTAATTGAAGATACATTCTTAACTATTTCATAGATTTCTTTTTCATTCATATTTTTTGAAAAGCAATAATAAACTAAAGGTAATATTCTCATCATTGAACCATTACCATTGTCCATTTCAGAAGTACCTCCACATTTTTCAGCTATTTCTTGATTTGATTCAAATTTTGCTATTGCTCTTAAACATGTTCTTCCAATATCAAAAACTCTGTCAGTTGGAGTATATTTTGCATTTTTCATCCACTCTAAAAAATTTGTAGCTATTGTGTTACAATTTATTTCTTTATCATTAATAATTGCATCAATAGTTGCAAATGTCATTGATGAGTCATCTGACCAACTTCCTTTTGGAACATCATGACTTCCGTATCCTAGCATTTGTGTTGTTGGGTGTTGCATAAGTTTTTCTCTCATGCAAAATTCTAAAGGAACTCCCATAGCATCTCCAACAGCTAATCCGATTACTCCTGATTTTGAATCAATCATTATTATCCCCTCTTTTATTTATTGTATTTATCTCTAATATGAAGTAATGTTGCATATTCATGTTTACAATTGCTCTGATAAGGGCAATCACAATCCATATCAGTTATTTCATTTTCTTTATTTACTGATATAACAACTTTATATTCAGTTGAAAAATCAGTCCCCTGTACATAAGCAATATATTTTGAATTAGATAATTCGCAATGGTGTATCATTTTATTATCAAAATAATCTTTTCCTCTAAATCTAATTATATCTGCAAATAGTGTATCTATATCTCCATCAAAGATATTAACACCTGTGCTTTCTTCTTTTCCAACTCCATATATCACTTCAGGTTCTTGATAATTTGATAAATCTTCTTCTATATCTAGAATTTCATTTATCATTTCTTTATATGATTTGATAACTTCTTTACTTTTTAACTCTATAACTGCATTTTTTATTTCTTCAGGTAGCTCATTTGTATTATTTTTCTTCTGCCAATCGATTATTGTTCTTAATGCTGCATTTCTAGGATGCATTGTTTTTGATTTTAACCCTGCAATTACAAAGTCTGTTCCTAAAAAAGGATATTCTGCTAAATATTGTATAATAGCAATTAAATCTATCGAACCACCAAAATCAATTATAGGTTCAGGTTCTCCTTCAACTTCTTTAAGATCTATCACTTTTTTCAATGTTTCTAATAATTCATCAATATTTGTCGTATTCTCAAACAAATATCCTAAGCAACCCATATTTTGTTTTGAATTATTCTTAAATGCATTAAATACATTTTCATAAATATCAAAATCATCTATATATCTTGATATAAATGTATATTCAGCTAGCTCATTTCCATTATCTATCTCGTTTTTTATAATATCTTTTATTTCGTTACTATTTAATATATCATTAATCTTTTTGTATGCATCACATTCAAATTCTTCATCTTCACAATATTCTTTTATAATAGCTATTAGATGTAAATACATTATATTGGCTTTAAAATTGTTATACTGATTAACTATTTCATTAAATAATTCTTCTTTTTGTTCATATACTGACATTCCTGCTTGAGGACCTTCTTCTATCAGAGCTTCTACAATATTATATAGTCCTCCAAGCTCATCTTCAGATAAATTTCTATTATGAATCATTTGAGGTATATCAATCTTCTTTGCTATATTTATAGCTATCCAACCATTACTAGCCTCATTTTCACATCCATTACACAATAACCATTCTCTTATTTCTTCTGTATTTGGTTCTAAATCATCTACTAAAATAATTTTTCCATAACTAGATAGTTTCTTTGCTAATCTAAATTTTATTTCATTTGAATTTGGAGCATTGTTAAGTGCAATACTTGTATATTTTGTAAATTCTTCGCAAAGTGATAATTTTTCAAGTAATTCAATTATTTTATCTTCTCCTTCAAGTGGAAACAACCCCATAAGTGCTATACCTATTTTAACTGTTTCAATTTCTTTTCCAAAAAGCATCATATATAATGCCCATTTATGTATTAAAGGTGCAGAAAATTGATGAATTCCTCCTTTAGCATCATCTATAATTAATTTTAAGAAATTATCTATACTAGCTAGTATTGTCTTCTTAGGATTTTCAGCATAATAATTATCTACTGCCAATAAACTCATTGTTAAGTTTTCTTCATTATCTTCAAGATTTTGCATTGTTTCTAACAACATTTTTATTGCATTATCATCTTCTTCAGCTACAATACAATAATCTATCATTCCATCTGCGAATCTTAAATCATTAGGCTTTAAATGTTTATATCTTGATAAATCAAATTTATCTGATAACTTTCCATTTCTTTGTATGTTCTTATCTATATAATTAAAAATACTTTCCTTTTCTTCCATAATCACACCAACTTTTAACTTATAAATTTCAAATAAAAATCTGCAATGCTACATATAAGTTGCCCAACAGGAGAATTCTCTTGTTTGTCTTCTTTTACTTTCCTTTGTAATGATAAAACAATTCCAACATTATCTTTATCAAAAAACACCGGTATGTTTTCATTCTCTATATATTTATATGCTTCTTCTACACTTGGAACTTTGTCATCTCCTGTTCTTTGAAATATGTATTGCAATTCATTTATAACAAAGTCTTTTTTAGTATTATCAAATTGTATTGAATATACATATAAATATTTTGCAAGTCTAAAATCGCCTTTTTCTATATAGTAATATCCTAAATCTCTATAAAATCTTCCTAAATCATTTGGCATATATACAAACTTATACGACTTGTCTATTTCCTCTTTTATTAGTTTTAGGTTTCCTTTTCTTTTAAGAGCATCTATTAGCTCAAATCGAGCCGTTCCATTATATGGGTTAAGTTTTATAGAATTGTTAAGATATTCAATAGCCTTTTCAATATTATTTTCTTCAATTGCTATTGAACCTAATCTCAAATATCCTGTTGAATAGTCCATTACCATATCTCTTACTTTTTTGTCTTTGTTTAAATTACTACATAAAAAGAATTCAATAGGATTTCTTGGCGAATATGGAATATTTATTCTATCTTCTTTGAAAATTTCGCTTGTTTTAACAAATTGTTCTAACTCTTTTTTAGCATTTTTGAAATTCCCTTTTCTCATATATTCTTCGCCTTTTTCAAAATGAGATATTATATCCTTTGCAATCATTTCATTTAATTCAGCTTGTTTTTCTTCAGAAGTATTTTCAAAAATCATTCTTCCTAATTCTTTAATTATTTCATTTGCCATTTCATGATTTTTATATTTTTCGCACATTTCTTTTATGTATTTTATATTCTTTTCTTTATCATCAGTTAGATTTGCCCTAACTTCAGCTATTATTTTTTCATAATCAGAATTTTCTTTTTTATTGAAGAATAATCCCATAAAAACACCACCTATTAACTAAATATAATTTCATAGTGATTATATCATAAATGACTTTTTTTCTCAACGCCAATAGACATTTTATGAGCAATGATAAGATGAGTAATTTTAACTTTTTCATTTTTTCCATTTTTTTAAAGAGTCCATATCAAAAGTAATTCTTGATACTAATTTCATATCCTTAATATCAGCATCAGGTATAAAATCTTTTGCCAAATGTCTATCAGCAAGAACTATGCTATGTTCAATACTCTCCATTACATCATTTGGTATTTTCCCATCGTACTCACTACTTAACATTTTAAGCATACAACTTGTTGCAAACAATTCCTCACTTATTTCATAATCTACTTGTTTTAATTTCATAATAATAATCTCCTCTTGTTTTTTTTGACATTATATCACAACTTCGGCGGATTGAAAATTTTTTAATTTTTTATTTACTCTTTTTTTACATTTTCTTTGCTACTACTACCATTCTTCCATTTTTTTGAGAATATTCACAAGTAGATAATGTTATATACTTATCTTGATGAGTTCCAACAACTCCTGTATAATAAAATTCTAAATTTCTACAATTTTCGACAAATTCTTCATAATCTTCATAATTTTGAAAATCAGTATAAGAATAATATCTAAATCCTGCATCTGAATAAGCTATTGTTTTGAAAGCAATCATTAC
>ONQM01000051.1 GCA_900319955.1 uncultured Eubacteriales bacterium
CATTTGGAATAGAAGAAATATTTAAGAGTGTTAACATTTTAGTCCCTGATAATAAAAAAGTAGGAATAGTTGGAGTAAATGGAGCAGGGAAGACAACACTTTTTAATTTAATTCTTGGGAATATAGAACCAGAATCTGGTAAAATAACTTTAAAAAAAGATATAACTATTTCTTATCTACCACAAGTTATTAAAGATGATGTAATAAATAAAAACATAAATGTCTTAGATTACTTGGAAAGTGGAAGACCAATAAAGAAACTAGAAAAAGAGTTAATTAAGTGCTATAACAAGTTATTAGATAATACTAATGATGAAAAGAAAATATATAAAGAAATAGAAAGAATACAAAATAAATTAAATGAACTTAACGAGTATGGAGCAGAATCCGAACTATTAAAAATAATTGATAACATGAAAATAGACTTAGATATGCTTGATAAAAAAGTAGGAGACTTGTCAGGTGGAGAAAAGTCTAAAATAGCTTTTGCAAGAGTACTTTATCAAAATGCAGATATTATGCTTCTTGATGAACCAACAAACCATTTAGATGAAAATACAAGATCCTATATAATAAACTTTTTAAAAAATTATAAAAATTCAGTTTATATCATTTCACATGATATACCTTTCCTTAATGAAATAACAAATGAAATATTGTATATAAATAAAGCATCTAAAACTATGGAACTTTACAATGGTAATTATGACAGATTTATAAAACTTCATGATGAAGAAGAAAAAAGTAAGTTAAGAGAAGAAGAAAAAGAAGAAGAGAGGGTAAAAGAATTAAAAGGATTCATTGATAAATATTCTTCAGCATCAGGTAAAAGAAAGAAAATGGTTAAAGATAGAGAAAAGAAACTTAATAAGATACTTGAAAATAAAGAAGAAAAAGTGTTAAAAAATAAAGAAGTTAAATTAAATATTAATGAAGATATTGATAGTGCAAAAGAACCTTTAATAGTAAAAGACTTATGCTTTAAATATAATAAAGATGATAAAAGATATCTTATATATAATTTATCTTTTTCTTTAAAAAATGGTGAAAGATTCTTAATAGTAGGTAAAAATGGAAAAGGTAAAACAACACTTTTAAAATTAATATTAGGTAAATTAAAACCTGATAAAGGTGAAATTATAATAAATAAAAAAACAAAAATAGGATATTATGCACAGGAACATGAAACTCTTGATAAGAATAAAACTATATTAGAAAACTTCAATGATATAGATATAAGCAATAAAGCATTAAGAAGTTATTTAGGAAGATTTTTATTCTTTAGTGATGATGTTTATAAAAAAGTTGGAGTACTATCGCCTGGTGAGCGAGCACGTGTTATGCTAGCACACTTGACACTAATTAATACAAATATGCTAATACTAGATGAACCAACAAATCATCTAGATCCAGAAACACAGAAACTAATTGCAAGTGCTTTAAATGATTATAAAGGTACAATACTTTTAGTTTCACATAATGTAGAATTTGTAGATAATCTAAATATTGATAGAGTCCTTTTAATAGATACTGGTAAAATAAATTTCTATAATAAAGACATAGTAAAACATTATGAAAAAATAAATAATAAAAAGTAATATACTTTTTTACATAATTCATTTTGGATGGAGTAAGGTTATGAATAACAATTTACTTATTTATAAGGATAAAAATGGAAATGTTATAGTTGATGCTATATATAAGGATGAAACGCTTTGGTTAACACAGAAAGAAATGGCAAAAGTATTTGATGTCAATGTTCCAGCAATATCTAAACATTTAGATAATATTTACGAATCAAATGAACTTGATAAAAAGTCGGCTATTTCCAAAATTGAAATAGTTCAAAATAAACTTAACTATGTAGTAACAGGACATACTGCGATAGAACTAATATATGCGCGAGCAGACCACACTAAAGAAAATATGAATTTAACAAATTTGTTTTTAACTTACGCAGAGGATGAAGCTAGAAAAGGCATGTTATGTAGAACCTTCTAAAGCAGAAAAAGAATATGAAAAATATAGAGTTATACAAGATGAGAAATATATATCATAAGTGGATAAATTTTATAAGAAGTATTTAGAAGAAAATAGTAAGAAAAATAAAACTAATTAGAACTAAATGTATATTATAAAATATGAAAAGCTAGCTAGCACTTTTTTAAATAATAATATGGTATAATTATAATAGCCTAAAAGTGATATTTAATTCTATATTTAGGCTTAAAATATTTAAACCATCAAGTTCGACAGTTTATAAGATTTGGAGAGTGATAAGGATGAATGATAACAATAAAAAAATAAATTATTTTCCAGGACATTATAAGAAAACACGTGATGCTATAAAAGAAAAATTAAAGTATATAGATATTATTTATGAAGTAATAGATAGTCGTATGCCAATATCTTCTAGAATAGCAGATATAGATGAACTTATAAAAAATAAAAAGAGAATAATAGTTGCAACTAAATATGATTTATGTGATAAAAAAGAAACTGATAAAATATTAGATTCATATAAATTAAAAGGTTATCATATATATAAGTGTTCACTAATTAATGATAATTTAAAGGGATTAATTAATATTACAAAAAGTATTATGGAAGAAGAATATAACAAGATGGAGTCTAAAGGACTAAATAAGAGAAAACCAAGAGTACTTGTAATGGGAGTTCCTAATACTGGTAAATCAACACTAATTAATAAACTAGCAGGATCTAAAAAAACAGGTACAGGAAACACTCCAGGATTTACTAAAAATGTATCGTGGATAAGACTTGATAGTATTGATCTTATGGATACACCTGGTGTACTTTCTCCAAGACTTGATAACCAGGAAAGTGCTAAAACACTTGCATCATTTGGATCTATAAAAAAAGAAGTGCTTAATTTATTTGATATATCTAATTTCATATTAGATAAGATGTATGAATTATATCCAGAAGCTTTGAAAGAAAGATATGGAATAGAAAGAGTAACAGATGATAAAATAGAAGAGTATGATTTAATTGCAAAAAGGCGTGGAGCACTTTTAAAAGGAGGAGTAGCAGACTATAACAAAGTATGTCTAATAATTATAAGAGACTTACAAAATGGCTATTTAGGACCTGTTACATTTGATAGAAATGAATAAAGAAGAAATAATAAAAAAATTAAATGAATTAAATATAAATAAAGAAGAAGTTATTATTAATTTAGAATCAGCATTAGTTGTAAGAGGATTACTTGACAATAGTGACACTATAACACTATCTACAAGTGAATCCTATTTCGAAAGTTTAGATATTTATTCATCTGATTTATTTAGTAAGAAAAAAAATGATATTATGTTTACAAGAGACTACTTTGATTCATCATATGATTTAATAGATAGTTATAAAGTTGCAAGCTTAGAAAGCATTTATAACATTATTTTATCAATGCATGATAAGAAATATAAAAAGATACTGGGAAAAATAGATTTAGAGTTATGCTTAAAAGATAATTATAGATATGAAAGAAAGCTAAGAGAAAAAGGAATAAACTTTATCGCAGGAGTAGATGAAGTAGGTCGAGGACCACTTGTTGGACCCGTTGTTGCAGCATGTTGTGTGCTTCCAGAACATTTTAATTTAGATGGTTTAACAGATTCTAAAAAATTAAGTGAGGCAAAAAGAAACTATTTTGATAAAGAAATTAGACGTGAGGCACTAGGATTTGGAATAGGAGTAGTAGACGAAAAAGAAATAGATCGAATTAACATTTATGAAGCGACTAAAGTTGCAATGAAAAAGGCAATTAAAGAGTGCATGAAAATGTGCAAGGTAGAGCATGTTTTAATTGATGCTATGCCACTTGAAATAAATCTTCCCACAACATCAATAATAAAAGGTGACATTAAAAGTATAACAATTTCTGCAGCATCAGTACTTGCAAAAGTTTATCGTGATAACTTAATGTATGAACTTGATAAAAAATATCCTATGTATGACTTCAAAAATAATAAAGGATATCCAACAAAAGAGCATTTAGAAGCAATTGAAAAATATGGAATAATAGATGAGCATAGAAAAAGTTATGGACCTGTAAAAGAGTATTTAGAAAAAAATAAATAAAAATTATTGACAAAAACTCTCGTTTGTAATAAAAATATTAGGTATGGGTGATTTATGTGAAAAAAAAATTAGTAATTGTTGAAAGTCCAAGTAAGAGTCATACAATTGGCAAATACTTGGGAAATAATTATAAAGTAGTAGCATCAAAAGGACACATTAGAGATTTAGCAACTAGTGGTAAGTTTGGTCTTGGCGTTGATGTTGATAATGGTTTTACACCAACATATAAAAATGTTAAAGGTAAATCAAAACTTATAAAAGAATTAAAAGATGACGTAAAAAATTCTGAGTATGTTTATCTTGCAACCGACCCAGATAGAGAAGGAGAATATTAAAGATGATAAATACTCAAGAGTACTTTTTCATGAAATAACTAAAAATGCAGTAGAAGATGCAATGAAAAATCCTACTAAGATTGATGATAACTTAGTAAGAAGTCAAGAAACAAGAAGAATACTTGATAGAATAATAGGATTCCGCCTTTCAAAACTTTTACAAAATAAAATAGGAGCTAAAAGCGCAGGACGTGTTCAAAGTGTTGCATTAAAACTAATAGTTGATAAAGAGCGTGAGATAGAGGCTTTTAACCCAGAAGAATACTGGACTATAACTGCAAATTTTTTAAATCCAGACCTAGAAAGTGATTTATTTAAATATAAAGATAAAGAAATAAAATTAAGAAACAAAGAAGAAACAGATAATGTTTTAAATAAACTTAGTGATAAATTTAAAATTGAATCTGTAACTAAGAAGAAAGCATCTCGTGCATCAAAACCTCCATTTACAACAAGTACACTTCAGCAGGAAGCATCAACAAAAATTGGATTTTCTGCAAAAAAAACTATGTCAGTTGCGCAAAAACTATATGAAGGTATTGATTTAAAAAAAGAAACAGTAGGTTTAATTACATACATGAGAACAGACTCTATTAGACTTAGTGATGAATTTATAAAAAGAACATATAAATATATTAATGATACATATGGAAAAGAATATGTAGGATTTGTTAAGAAAACAAAAAAAACTGATAATGTACAAGATGCACATGAAGCTATCCGTCCAACAAGTATTGATAGAACTCCAGAAAGCGTAAAGAGTTTTTTAACACCTGATGAATATAAACTTTATAATTTGATTTATAAAAGAGCTTTAGCATCATTAATGAATAATGCCTCTCTAAATCAAACAACAATTATACTTGATAATAATGATTATAAATTTAAATCAACAGGAAGTGTTATTACATTTGATGGTTACTTAAAAGTATATGAGTTTGATACATCTGATGACAAAATACTACCAGTACTAAAAGAAGGAGAAATATTAACAAGTGACACTATTGATAGTGAACAACACTTTACAAAACCTCCTGCAAGATACAGTGAGGCAAAACTCATAAAAGAAATGGAAGAACTTGGAATAGGGCGCCCTTCAACATATGCTAAAATAATAGATACAATAAAAGAACGTGGCTATGTAGAAATGGTTGATAAACGCTTTAAACCAACAGAAATTGGAATAACAACAACAGATAAACTTCAAGAAGACTTTAGTGATTTTATAAACGTTAAATATACAGCAAACATGGAAGATGAGCTTGATAAAATTGCTGATGGTAAACTTGTTTGGAATAATGTTTTAAAAGATTTTTATGATAAATTCGAGCCTCGTGTTGAGGAGTCTTTCAAAACAATGGAAAAAGTTAAACCAAAAGAAACAGGCGAAATGTGTCCAGAATGCGGAAGTCCACTTGTAATTAGAAAAGGAAGATATGGAGAGTTTACTGCATGTTCTAATTATCCAAACTGTAAATATATAAAGAAAGAAAAAAAAGAAGTAAAAGAGATTATGTCATGTCCTAAATGTCATGATGGTAAAGTGATTGAAAGAAAGACTAAAAAGGGTAAAATATTTTATGGATGCTCTAATTATCCTAAATGTAAATTTGCAACTTGGGATTTACCTATAGATGAAAAGTGTCCTAAATGTGGAAGTATTTTAGTAGATCACAAAGGAACTATCAAATGCTCCTCATGCGATTACACAAAAAAGTAGGTGATAATATGTCATGTTTATATGCTTCTGTTTTTGAAAAAGAAAAAGATGATGATAATAAAGATATAGGACTTAATAAAGTATGTGATGTTCA
>ONQM01000019.1 GCA_900319955.1 uncultured Eubacteriales bacterium
AAATACATATGCTTGTTGCAGTTTAATAACAACTATTTCAAAAACACGTATACTATCTCCGATAAATGAATATGATATAATAGGACGTAAAAAATGTTCTGACGAGGTTTTAGATTTAATAGATAAAGATATTAAAGATAAATTTCAGAATATTTAAAAGTCCACAAATATTTAACTTTTTGTCTATAAAAATTTGACATTTTGATAGAAAATATGTTATTATTATATCAAACAAAGAGAGTTAATCTCACATTTGTTTATCAAAGGACTTTACGTCCACCCGAGATAGTTTCATTGAAGACTATCTCATTTTTTTATAAATTAATAAGTTAATAAAAAGTCTTAAGTCCACGTAGGATACTTAAGCTCATCAATAATATATTATACATGTTTTTTAAAAAAAATGTATAAGTGTTATTTGAAAAAAATAATAAAATATGATATAAGTATAGTACAATTCGAGTTTCTTAAATGAAACAATAAAATTGGATTCAAGTCTCTTAAGTGAGACAAGGCCTATGGCCATTTGTACAGATATCATATTTGATATCTGTATTTTTTATAATATAAAATAAACTCTATATTACTTACTAAGTATCTTACTAATAAACAGTAAAACTTCAGTTTTATAGAGTTTATACAAATTAATAAACCTGCTGCTAGAACAGCAGATCGTTGTAAATGGAAAATAAAATTTAGGTTTATGAAAAAATAAATGTCGTTTTTTCTACATTTTTTAATATCATGATATAATCATCTTGTATGTTATCTTGTATGCTATCTTGTATGTTTTATAGAAAGAGACTTAATAAATAAGGATTCATCAAACATATTCGAACGTAAACTAACGCAAACACATCTGTATTTGCATTTTTATTAAAATATTTTATAGTTTATGTCTACTTTTTTTGTCTACTCGTTATTATGATTACAGATATATAGAAAAAAAAGCAGGAGCTCCTATTTTTATGGATAAGCTTATAAGTTCATCGAATTTTTCTTCACTACGCTATCAATATTTAATATTAAATATATTTATATTTATAAATGATAATATTTAATAGCATTACTTATTTCTTTTAAAATTGTTTCTTTCATATCATTACCAAAATCAATTTCTGCTGTTTTAAAAAATCCATTAAATGTAATATATCCTCTATATGGAATAAGTGTTGTAGAAATAATCATTGGTAAATCATCTTTATCTATTATTTCATCTAAGTTAGTTCTTACACCTTTTATCATATATAGTTTACCTTGTTCAAAGTCATATACTTCTGTATACTCTCTTTCAAAGCCTACTACTATAAAATTAAAAAATGTAATTGAATCTTTAAACATTTCTTTTTCTTCTAACTCTTTTTTATTAAACTTATATGGATTTTCATTTATAAATGCATTTATTTCTTCTTTATGTGCCCATAAATAATCATCTATTTTAGTAAGTTCTTTAACATCTAAATTTTTTTGTTTATAAATTTTCTTTAAACTAGGTACTATATTATATTTTTTATTTATGTATTCATAAAGTGAAAATATATAATCATAAAAATCATCTGCTGCTCTTTTACATAAATGAGCATTATTTTGTGGTACTTTAGAAAATTTATTTACTAAGGTATATTCTTTTCTTCCTTCTTCTTCATATTCTTTTGGTGTAAATCCATTCATTGCAGCACAAGGTAAAGCATCAAGTGCATCATCTATTAATTTAATAGTTTCAGGATCATCTTTAATCAAAGTACATATTGCTATTCTTTTTCCAAGTACTCTAGCTTCATCTATCGCTCTAAAATATAAATCACTTAAATTCATATTTTTTATTTTGTCATACATCATTTCAACTTTTTCTATCTTTATAGGAAATCCATAATAGAATGTATCTAAATCATCTAGTGTGTTTCTTGATACCATACTATCAATATCTTTTAACTATACATATTCATTTTCTAAGTTTTTAATATCTTTCTTCATATCACTAATATTATAATTAATATTATCAAGTTGCTTCACACCAAAACAGAAATAATAAATAGCAAATTTCACACCAAAACAAGAATAATAATTATTTAATTCTACACCAAAACAGCAATAACGAAAATATTATTGCTGATTATTATTAGTATCTAAATTTATATTTGGTGTTAAAGGAGCATCTGATGATATAGGATTTACTGCTTGAGTTGCTACATTAATTTGAGGTTGTAATGGAGGTGCTACAGCAGGTGCTACTGGTGCAGGATTTATATTTTGAACTACAGGCTGACTAACTGCTTCTGATGGCTGAACATTTTGAACTGTTGGTTGTACAGTTTGAACAGGTACTGCATTTTCAGCAGGTTGTACTACAGTTGTATTAGCAGTATTTTGAACTGGAGCTACAGCAGGTGCTATTGGTGCAGTAGTCTGTACAGATGCATTAGGTGTTACTCCACTTTCATTATCAATCGTTACATCTTGATTAAATGTTTTCAAGAATGATGGATCAACATTTTGTCCTGCTGGTATTATGATTGAAGGTTTCTTATCTTCTTCACTTACTTTAATATCAGGAGTTATTGAAGCTTGACTGTTTAATGTACTATTTAGGCTTACGTTTTCTGCATTTTCTGGAACATTTACATTACTCGCAAATACATTAACTGTTGGTACATCTGCAACACCAGATGCTGTATTAATTGTTGGCATAACATCATTTGATTCTTGCTTTTCTTCTGCATCAGTTACAAGTTTTCCAACTTCATCTGTTTCATTTTCTTTTTGATCGTTCTTTATATTTTCTTCAAAATCATCTTCTTTTTCTTCATTATCAGATTCTTCTTTCTCTTCATTATCACTTGAAAGCGCATTTGCTATTGAAGGTTTTTCTTCATCAGATTCTTCAGAATCTTCTTCTATATTATCTGGTATTGGAGATGTCGCATTTATTTCACTTACCTCACTCATATTAGTTTGAGGTATTGTGTTGTTATCTCCTTGTTTATTATTAAACTCACTTACTTCTTTCTTTAAGTTACTAAATAGGTCTGTTGTTACTGTTTTAGGCTTAGCTGTTTCAGGAGTTTCTTCTTTTTCTTCAGATTCAGAGTTATCTATCTCTTCAGAATTTTCTTCTTTCTCTTCATCTGCAGAATCTTCGCTTTCTATATCTTCTACATCATCAACTTCTTCATCTTCACTTTCTTCTCCTAATGTAAGTCCAGATGATTCTTCTGCATTTTTATTAACAAGTGGTGCTAAATCTTCGCCTCTTTCTTTTGAAATTGTGCCAAGACTCTTCTCTTCTTTAATTTCTTTTTGAGCTTCTGCTTCAACTTCTTTTACAAATTCTTCATCAGATATATCTTCTACTCTCTCTGATTCATCATTTCCATCCCAAATATTTACAACATCACAGTTTCCACTCTTTGGTTCTGGATTTGGCATTTCAAGTTTAACAATTAAAGGTATTTTAAATGCTTGACCAAATGCAAGACAAGTACCTGCTTGCAATGTTTTTTGTTTTTCAACTATTTCTTCTGAGATGTTTGGTACCATTTTTCGTATATAATCAACATCTGCTGGATGGTTCATTTTAAATATTAAAAAGTTAGAGCATTGAGATATAACTGTATCACTCATTTCTACTGGTCTTTGTGTAATAAGTCCAAGTATTACTCCATATTTACGACCTTCCTTAGCGATTCTATCAAATATGTTATATCCCATTAAGAATGTATCTGTATCATTTTGAATATATCTATGAGCTTCTTCAACAACTAGATGGAATGGAATTGATGCTCTTTCTCCAAGTGACTTTGCAAAAGAGAATATAAGTCTTGAGAATATCTTAACAATTACTTTTGCAAATGTATCATCTACATCATCTAAGTTAATATTTACAAGCTGATACTTTTTACCATTTGTAATTAATAAACTTGATATAAATTGTTCTAGTGTTACATAATCTTTATAATCAAAGTATTTTGCATTATCTCCTGTTATTAGAGAGTGTAGTCTAACTCTGATTGTTACTGAATCACCATATGTATTTTCGTTTCTTAACCATCCTTCTGATATTAATGTAAAGTTAAGTGCTTTTTCTAGTGTTTCTAGATCGTAGTAACTATCCCCTTGTGGTTCTATCTTATCAAATTCTTCTTTTATAAATGATTGTATGTATTCTGTTATAAGTACACTTTCTGTAAAGTTTCCAAATTGATCTATTAAGAAGCAATCTCTAAATTTACGTGTATAGCCTATACCTTTTATTTCTGTATCAAGTGAAAATTCTGGTGTTGAACAGCTTGCAATTATTGAAAATATTTCATTTCTTTTATTGGGTGCTGTTTCATTTGTATACAATATTGTCATAATAGCTTTTGCTATTAAATGGTTTTTAAATGCTTCTGATCTATCTTTATCTTCTGCAAATATTCTTGCTAGTTTAATCATTCTTTCTACTATTGGTAATTGAGAATGTTTATTAACGTTTAATAAAAGTGCCATATCATCAACATTTAAAAGATAAATAGGGATTCTTAAAGGTTCTCCTAGTCCATCTGTTTCATTTGTTGATATAAATCTATAGTTATAGTTAGGGTTAATTGATGATAAGTTTCTAAATGCATTATAGTACTCTCCTGATGAATCAAATAAGATTATATTTGATTTATAAGGAAATAATCTTTTATCTTCAAACATATTTTGAAATATTCTTGTTACACCACAACTTTTACCAGATCCACTATTACCAAATATTGCAAAATGGTTACTGAAGAATCCATTTACATCCATGTAAACATTTTTATTTTCATAAAAAGGACTTTTACCTAAAAGCATGTTACCACGTTTATCACGTCCTGTAACTAAAGGTACTTCTGCTTTTGTTATAAATCTTATTTTACTATCAAGTGTTGGTTTTCTTATAACACCTGCAACTAATCCTCTTTCTGTAATTTCTCCTAGAAATCTAATATGTGCTATATCACCTTTTAAATCATCAACTTCTCCAAGTATTCTTTTTGATTCATCCTCAAAAATTACATGTAAGTTCATTATGTTAAAACTTTTATCAGCATTACTACTTAGTTTAACATCACAAGCTCTATCAGATATGTACACTATTCTATCAAACATTTTTACACCCTCTTTATTATACTAGAATAATTATATAAAATAAAAGAAAAAAAGTCTATAGATTTAAAACTTTATTTTTTCTATAGGCTTTTATTTGACTATTGTTATTGTTAAAACTTTATGTTTGCAATCTCACTTTTTGAAAGGCCTGTATACCTTGATATTAGTCTTGGATTAATCTTATCTTTTAACATATTCTTTGCAACTGCTGCTAGGCTATCTTGCTTTACATCATATTTGATACCTTCTCTTTCATAATCTGCTCTTGAATATATGTCGTTTAAATATACCATTTCATCATCACTTGATAGTTCTTTTACTCTTTTCTTTGTTTCTCTTGCATCTTTCTTGCTCATAATTTTTTCTAACTCCTTTCCTATTTCTTCTATGGATGTACTTGTAAATATTACACACCATGAATATATTTTTTGTTCCCATTTGCTAAGTTCATTATAACTCTTATTTAATATTTTTTCCATATCAATATAATATGTCATCAATTTATCTGTAATTATTATTTCCTTATCTTTTGTCATATTATATATTGGTGAAATACTATTATAGATAGATGGTGTATTCATAAAGAAATTATATTGTTTAACTACAGGTACTTTTTCTATTTTTTTAGTGTTTTTCTTATATTTCTCTGCAAATATTTTACTTATGTATGCTAAGTTTCTATTTTGTCTTAAGCTGCAAAATGATCTGTTCATTTCAATATTAATAAACATATTATCATTTAGTTTAACTAATATATCCACTTCAAATTCTGCACTTTTATTGTTGTTTAATTTTAGATTTCTTGATAAAATTTTAAAATTTTCTCCATACTTTAAAGTCTTAAAATCTATATCTAATAGGTTACTTGTTAGATACATTAGAGCTTTTGGATGGTCACTATCATTTAGTAGAGCATTATACATAAAGTCATAACTTATTGGTATTACATTCATACAATCAGTTTCACATTACTTTCCTCGTAATAATTTTAAATCATTTTTGTTTATGTGTGTAATATCTAGTATGTCTCTTTCATTAAAGTCTTTTAAAATCATTCTTGATGCTATTGTTAACATTTCTTCATAGATTCTATCATATGAAATCATTCTATATAGTTGTATAAGTGATATCATTTGTTTAAAATTTTCATCATTATTTAATGATTCAAGATATATTCTATATTTATTTATTATTTCATCTTGCATCTCTTTTGCATATTTTTTTAGTTTATTTTTATTAAGTACAAGCATAATAAGATATTTATATTTGTTTATTTTCTTTAAATTTCCTTTTGATATAAATTTTAAATTTTCTAAGTATACATTATAAATTACTGGACATGAAATAATAGAGCATGTAAATCCTATTTCTTTAGGTTCTAAAGCTTTTTTTGTTATATACTCTTTTTCGTATGCTTTTGTTATATCAAAATTAATTTGAATTAATTCTTTTTTCTTGGTAGTTTTGTATAGATTATTTTTAAGTAATCCTAAATATGTCTTATTTAAAATAAGTGCATTTTTCTTTGATACTGATATATCATCAGATTTAGTTATGTTGATATCTATTATTATTTCATTTTTATGTATATCATATGCATAGATAAGCTTTTTTGAAACAAAAGATTCTTTTAACAAATATTCATTATCAATTATCTCTTTAATAAAAAGGCATCTTCCTGTTACTTCTTTTAGTATAGCTTCTAGTATGTTATAGCATTTACTATTTAAAAGTATTTGACTTATTATTATGTCATTATCACAATTGTGAAACATTTTTATCCCCTCCTTTCTTTTTTTTGAGATTATTCTTCTGAATCCTGTTTATCTGTAGTATGACCTGATAGGAATGTTACTTTTTCTGCGACTAAGTATAATTCATGATGGTTAACACCATCTACTTCTCTTACTCTTGACTGAAGACGACCTTTTATTCCTACTATATCGCCTTTTTTGCAATATTCAGATGTGTTTAGTGCTACAACATCCCATAGAGTACAATTAATGAAGTCTGTTTCAATGATTCCATCTTTGCTTTTAAATGATCTTGGTACTGCA
Organism: uncultured Eubacteriales bacterium; assembly: GCA_900319955.1. GTDB lineage: Bacteria > Bacillota_I > Bacilli_A > RF39 > UBA660 > UBA2730. Next base: position 7,176 of record ONQM01000019.1, read on the forward strand.
AGTGTACATGTTGCTACATTTTTTGAAGATTCATTCTTTTTTACCTCTATGTCTCTTACAAGTCTTCCTACTAATATTACTTGATTAAGCATAGTATCCCCTCCTTTCGAGGCACTAGTTTATACTATGTTTTTATTATAGTCAAAAGACAGATTTGCAAATTTGATGTGACAAAATGCAAATTTCACCGGTGAATTTTAAAATTTGAGACAAAAAAATGCATTTTTCACGATGCATTTTTAAAATTTATTAGTTTTATAAATTTCTTTTAATTAATTGATTTAGCTCTACTGCATACTCCATTGGAAGTTCTTTTCTAAATTCTTCTAGGAAGCCTAATACTATTAATTCTTCTGCTTTTTCTTTAGATAATCCACGAGATTCCATGTAAAATAGTGTTTGGTCACTTATTTTTGATACAGTTGCCTCATGTTCAATACTTCCTTTTCCATTTGAGCATATGTTAACTGGAATTGTATTGCTTTTTGAAATGTCATCTAGTATTAATGTATCACATTTTACCATTGCATCACTTTCTTCTGTTTCTTTTCCTATTGAAACTTTTCCTCTATAGTCAGCTTCTCCTCCAGAGCGAGCGATACTTTTTGATATTATTTTACTTGATGTATTTTTACCTATATGGAACATTCTTGCACCACTATCTTGAATTTGAGTTTTTGATGCTACTGATATCGTTATACATGTTCCTTTGCTATAGTCTCCTTTAAGTACGCAGCATGGATATTTCATTGTAACTTTTGATCCTATGTTTCCATCAATCCACTCCATTGTGCCATACTGATCTACTACTGCTCTTTTTGTAACTAAGTTGTAAACGTTAGTTGCCCAGTTCTGTACAGTTGAGTATCTACATTTAGCATGTTTTCCAACATATATTTCAACTACTGCTGCATGAAGTGATGAATCGCTATAAGTTGGTGCAGTGCAACCTTCTATATAGTGAAGATCAGAGTAGTCATCAACTATTATTAGTGTTCTTTCAAACTGACCCATGTTACGACTATTTATTCTAAAGTAGCTTTCTAGGGGTCTATCTAGTTTAGTATGTGGTGGAACATATATAAAGCTTCCACCAGAAAATACTGATCCATTTAATGCTGCAAATTTATTTTCATTATTTGAAACTATCTTACCAAAATATTTTTTTACTAGTTCAGGATACCTCTTCATTGCATCTTCAATTGATGTAAAGATAACATGTTTTTCTTCTATTTCTTTTATCATGTTGTGGTATATAACTTCACTTTCATATTGAACGCCCATACCGCCCATATGTTTTTCACTTTCGAGTACTCCAACACTATCTAGTTCATCAACAACAGGCTTTAATACATTTTTCCAATTGCTTTCTATTTTTTTATCAATATTATTATTTTTATAGTAAATGATATCATCAAAGTTTAAATTTATTTTAGGTCCAAATGATGGCATAGGAAGATTTAGAAAGTTTTTAAAGCTTTCTAATCTATAATTTTTAAAGAAGTCATCTTCTTCTTTTATTTCAGATATTTTTAAAATGTTTTCTTTTGATAATCCTTTTATTTCCATTATCTTTCATCCAATCTATTTAGCATTTTGCATACGGCATTATATGGAAGAAGTGCACACTTTATTCTATTTGGCTGTTTTCCTATTTCATGATAAACATAAAGTTCTCCAAGCAGTTCTTTATCATATTCTTTTTCATCTATCATGTTTTTATAGTTTTCTAGTATTCTTCTTGCATCATTAACACTTTTTCCAATTAAGCTTCTTATTATTATTGATGTTGCTGATGTTGATATTGCACATGCTTCTCCATCAAATCTTATATCTTTTATAATGTCATTTTCTACTTTTAACTGCATATCTATATTATCTATACATGATTCGTTGTTTGTGTTTTCTTTTAGATATGTACTATCTTCTGTTAATCCTCTATGCATAGGATTTTCATAGTTATCAAGTATTATTTCTCTTTCTACTTCTTTATCATCTATAGCGTTCATTTCTTCCTCCTATAATATTACTTTAAATATATCTTTACTATTTTTTAGAGCTTCTATTAATTTGTCACAGTCTTTTTTAGTATTGTATAAGTGCATGCTTACTCTAACTGTATTTTTTATTTTTAAGTCATCTTTAAGCATCTTTGTACAGTGGTTACCTGCACGAACATATATGTCATAATGATTTAAGTATATTGCTGTATCTTGACTAAATACTCCTTCAACGTTAAATACAAGTGTTCCACTTTCTGATGTTTCATTATATAATATGATGTTATCTATTTTTTTTAGGTTTTCTACTAAGTATTTTTTTAGTTCTAGTTCATGTTTATGAATGTTTTCTTCTCCTACATTCATTATGTATTTAGCTGCTTCTCCTAGTCCTATTACTTCTGCGATAGGTGGTGTCCCTGCTTCAAATCTTGTTGGTATATCTTTTAGTTCAAATGATCCATCCTCTTCAAAGTACTGGTTCATACCACCACCATAGAACATTGGACTCATCATCTTTAGTAAATTCTCTTTAGCATATAGCACTCCAACTCCTGTTGGTCCTAGCATCTTATGTCCAGAAAATGCTAGAAAGTCACAGTCTAGATCTTCAACATCTACTTTTATATGTCCCACTGCTTGGCTTGCATCAACTACAACGTATATTCCTCTTTCATGGCAATACTTTGTTATTTTCTTGACATCACGAATGTCCCCGATAACATTTGTTATGTAACTTAATGCTACTACTTTTGTTTTTGGTGTAATGCTTTTCTTGATGTTTTCAAATGTTAGTTCAAAGTTTTCTGAAAGTGGTGCGAAGTGGCATTTAATACCATTTTCTTTTTGAAGTACTAAATATGGCAATACAAGGGATGCATGTTCTCCTTTATTTAGTAATACTTCATCTTTCTCTTTAAGTATATTTTTAAAAAATCCAAATGCTATCATATTAAGTGATGCTGTACTACCACTTGTGAATACTATTTCTTTTTCTGATTTAGCATTTAAAAATTTTCTTATTATTTCACGAGTTCCATCGTATTCTTTATTTGTTCTAACTGCAAAAGTATATTCTCCTCTATGTATGTTTGAAGAGTAGTCTCTATAATACTCATCAATTTTATCTATAACACATTTTGGTTTAAGTGATGTTGCACCATTATCAAAGTATGCAACATTTCCTTTTAATGCTGGAAAATCTTCTCTATTCATATAATTCACCTCCAATTTCTTCTATTTTCTTTACATACTCATCTTTTTCTTTAGAGTCTGTTATAAACGGGATAAGAAAACTTTTCATTAGTAAGTTATATGCTTTCTTTTTACTTAATCCCCTACTTTCTAAATAGAATATTTCTTCATCTTTAAATTTACCTATATATGCTGAATGGTTTGAATTAGAATCATAACAGTCTATATAAAGATTTGGGCATATTGTACTTTTTCCACTTTTTATGTTAATAATTTCATTATCTTGATTACAGTTAGATCCTATACTTTCTTTTTTTACGTATCCACTTATATCAAAATGAAGGTTATTATTTTCTAAATTTACTCCATGGTTATATACATGACTTTCTGTATTTTTAGCATTATGGTATACATTTACTTTTAAGTTATTATTGCTTTCATTTATTGTACTATAATAAAAATCTATACTTGAATTTTCTTTTTCTAGGTATATATTAAATTCATTTGTTTCATTGTAAGATAAGCAGTAAACATTTGCGTGAATACTTTCTACTATTTTAATTTCTGCACTACCATCTACAAATATACTTTCATCTTTATCAATTATTATTTTCTTATCCTTACTTATATTATTCATATTTTAATTATCAGTCCATTTCTTTTATACCAGTATATCCATTTTCTTCGATGTAATCTGCAAGATCTGCTTTACCTGTTTTTATTATTTTACCATTATTTAAGACATGTACGTAATCTGGTTTTATATATGAAAGTATTTTAGGATAGTGTGTAATTATTAATACTGATACATCTTTATTTTCTTTTAAGTATTCATTAATGTTATCTGTACATATTTTTAAACTATCAACATCTAGTCCACTATCTAGTTCATCTAAGATAATAAATTTGGGTTTTAACATTTTCATTTCAAGTATTTCATTTTTCTTTTTTTCTCCACCTGAGAATCCTTCATTTATGCTTCTGTGAATCATGTCTTCAGAAAACTTTAAGTTTTTACATTCCTTTTCTATATCTTTTATGAATTCATAAAGTGATGGTTTTTCTCCTGTTACCTCGCTTATAGCTGCTTTTAAAAATTCACTATTAGTTACTCCTTTAATAACTGCAGGTTCTTGCATTGCAAGGAATATTCCAAGTCTTGCTCTTTCATCAGTTGACATGTCATTTAGCTTTTCTCCATTAAATATAATAGTACCTTTTTCCACAATATAATTATAGTGACCCATTATTACTTTGCTTAGTGTAGATTTACCTGCACCATTAGGTCCCATTATTGCATGAACTTCTCCATCATTTATTTTAAGGTTTAATCCTTTTAGTATTTCTTTTTCATTATCTTTAGTTTTAACATATAAGTTTTCTATATTTAACATAAGTATTACCGCCTTTCAAAAACACCTTTATTTTAACACTATATTAGTTAATTGAAAAGGTTTTTAGACAAAAAGAAAAAGTACTTTAAGTACCTATATCTTCTTCTTTATTATATATGTAAATATAAATGATGCAAATATAGCGGATGCAATACCTGCAGATGTGTATTTAAGGCATCCAGTAAATATTCCTAAAAGCGATTCTTCTTCCATACAACCTTTTTCAAGAAGATTACCAAAGCTTAGTATTGGAAGGTTTGCACCGGATCCCACTATTTTTGCTATTTTATCATAGAAGTTATTTATATTTAGAAAGCATCCTATACTTACAAAAATCGACGTTACTGCACCTGGCGTTAGTTTAGTGTTATTTAATATTATCTCACTTATTAAACATATGGTTCCACAAAAAAGAAAAGAATAAATTATTTTCATTTAACACTCTCCAATTCTATAGCATGACATATACCAAGTATTCCTTCTTTTTGATCTACTGATATTTTACTAAATAATGCTCCTGTTGCTAGAAGAAGTACTCTATTTAATTTTTTAGTTTTAAGTAAATCATATATTGTTGATAAAAGTACCATACTTGATGTCGTTGGACCAGATGATCCTGCATAGAGATCTTCTTTTTCTCCTTCATATATCATTGATGCACAATCTTTATATTTATTTTTTATATTTATGTTGTATTTTTCTTTTAATAAATCTAAAAATACTTTAGATGCATATGATCCTAAGTCTCCTGTTAGTATTAAGTCATAGTCTTTTATATCTTTTTTAGTATCTTTAAGGTGTCTTATTAGTGTGTCTACTGCAGCGGGTGCCATAGCATTTCCCATATTTCCATTATCATCTGTTTTAGCATCTATTATTCTACCTATTGTTGCACATACTACTCTAACAGGTGTTTTAGTGCCTTTAAGTAATGTACTAACCGCTCCTGTTACAGTATATGATGATGTTAATTTTTTAGGTGCACCATATTCTGTTGGGTTTCTAAATTCTTTTTCTGATACTTTATTATGCGATGATGTTGTTACAATTAGCTTTAATTTTTTATTATTATTTAGAAGTAGTCCTCCAATAATAATTGCTAAGTTAAATGATGCACAAGCACTATAAAGTCCTATAAATGGTATTTTAGATGTTTTAAGTGAAAGTGATGTTGCTGCTAAACATTCTGTTAAATCTCCTCCAAGTACTGCATCTATTTCTTCTTTTTTTAAGTTATTTTTCTTTAGAACATTTTTAATGCTTTCTCTTGCCATTTTAACTTGTGCTTTAAAGTATGTATCTTCTCCCGCAAAACTATCATATACTTTATCTATATAATTAGATAGTTTTCCTTTCTTTTCTTCAGTTGATGCAATTATACTTGATGATCCAATATATAGGTTATCAAATTCTATTTTCATATGATGCCTCCTAACATAATTCTTATAATTGCTAGAAGTATACTTACTGTAATTCCTGTTATTAGAACGGATCCTGCTAAATGAAATGCTCCTGCTCCTACTCCTTTTATCCATCCTTCACTTTTGTAGTCGATAAATGATGCTTCAACACTATGTGCAAATCCTGTTATTGGAATTAAGAGTCCTGATCTAAATCGTCTTACTAAGTTATCAAAGACTCCAAATCCTGTTAACATAACACTTATAAATATTACTGTGATAATCATAAGAGTAATACTATCACTATTTTTAAATCCAACACACTCATATAGTTCTGTTAGTATTTCTCCAAGTGCTCCAACTAAACCTCCACTTGTGAAGCTTATCATATAGTTTTTTAATTTATTTTCTTTAGGAGTATGTTTATCTATTATTTTTTTTAAAGTTTTATCCATTCAATCACCATTAATATTTTTTACTTTATTTTAATTTTTATACTAGTTATATTCTCTTAATTTTTTTAGTATTTTTGTTTTATTTCTTGATACTTCTACTTGTGTTATTCCAAGTATTTCACCTAGTTCTTTTTCTGTGTAACCTTCAAAATATATACTTTTAATTATTTTTTTCTCAAATGATGACAAATGTGCAAAACTTGATTTAAGATCTATTATTTCATCTTTTCTTTCACAATCTTTCATGCCTATATTGTTACATGTATCTAAATCCATTGGATGACTTGTTATGCTTTCTAATTCAATTAATTTTTTAACTGGAATTTCTAAGCTTACTGATATTTCTTCTACTGAAGGATTCTTACCTTTTACTTTTTTATATTCTTCTTTATATCTATTTATTTCTTTTAGTAGTTTAGTATCAGTATAGTTTGGATTAAATATATTTTTGTCTCTTAAACATTTAGTTACTTCTCCCAAAATATAGTAGTATGCGAATGATGCAAACTTAGAACTCTTATTATAATGTTTATAAGCATTAATAAGTCCCAGTACTCCAGATTCATATAAATCTTCTATTTCTCCATATTTTCTAAATTTATTTATAACCATATAGATAAGTCCATTATATTTTTCTATTAATTCTTCTATTTTAGTCTCCTTTCTACTCTTTATTATCACAATTTAATTATAAATGTTATTTTATTTTTTTTAATTTTTTTCGTACGACAAAAAAAGACTATACTTTTCCTAGTATAATTCTTTTTATATTATTTAATATTATATCTATTAGTTTTAGTTTGTAATAGTCTACTTTTATTATTAAATCAAAACTACCCACTTCTTTATTATTACTATAGATAGTGTATTTACCTACTTTTTTATCTTTATGAAGATTATCTAATTTGTTTATTTTTATTTTTTCTTTAAATTTACTTCTATCTGATTTATTTAATAATAATTTAGCATCATCTTTTAAGTATATTTTTATTTTACTTTTGTTCATGTTTTTAACATTTTTTGTTTTAATAGGTTTATCTTTCTTTTTTATGCATTTTACTTTATAGTTTGTAAACCCATAATTAAATAGTTTTACTGCGTCTTTTGTTCTAGAGTCAATACTCTCTTCTCCTAAAAGAATTACAAGCATTCTCATATTATTCTTCTTTGCAGAGAGTGCTGCAGTATATCCTGCTTCATCAGTATGTCCTGTTTTTAATCCATCTGTTCCACTATAAAGTCTTATTAATTTATTAGTATTAACAAGCCAGAACTTATTAGGTGTATTTTCTCTTAGGTATCCTTCATACATGCTTGAAAATTTTAGTATTTCTTTATGTTTTAGAAGTTCTCTTGCAATAACTGATAAGTCATATGCAGTAGAGTACTCTCCTTCTTCATCAAGTCCTGTTACGTTTTTAAAATGTGTATTTTTAAGTCCTAATTTTTTTACGAGTTTATTCATACGTTCTGTCATTTTTTCTTCTGTTCCTTCTATGTATTCTGAAAGAGCAACTGATGCATCATTCGCACTTGCAATGCTAACACCTCTCATTAAATCATATACTGACATTTTTTCATTTTCACTTAAGTAGATTTGGGATCCTCCCATATCACTTGCATTTTTTGATACTGTTACAATATCAGTCCATTTAAGGTTTTTATTTTCTATTTCTTCTAGTACTATTATTTGAAGTGCCATTTTTGTAAGTGATGCTATTTTTAATTTTTCATCTTTATTTTTTTCATATATTATTTTATTTGTATCAGTATTTATTAATAAAGCACTTTTAGCATTATTTTCTATTTCTTCTGCTTTTACTATATTAGGGATTGAAAATATAGAAAATACTATCAATAATGTTATTAATTTTTTCATTTAAATAATTCACCTAGTAAATTTTATGTATGTTTTGTTTTTTTATAACTTTATTTTGAATTATCCAAATTATAATTTGTGTTATTATATTTCATTTTATAAAAGAAAAAATATAATTATTCATTATATTTCTTTTTTAAATATTTATATATGTAATATATTATTGTAACTAGTAAATATATTAGTATTAATAAACTACTTAATTGTATACTTGAAAGTATTAAGTTATCTTCATATATTTTATAATCAAGGGTTAATTTTATATGATTAAATATTGTATGTGATATTAATGCTAGAAAGTTCATTAATACTATTCCTAAATCTATTATATTGAATAATCTTTTTTTATCATCTATTTTCTTTGTATAAGATGTATAAATTAGTATTATCATCATTATAAATACTGATGTAAAGTATACTGCAATGTTTGGAAAGTAATAATACCTTATTATGTATTTTATGAATGCTTTTAAGCATGATCCTGCGAAAGATATGTATCCTCCAATTACAAATAAAAACATTACTATTATAACTGCACTTACTATAAAGCTTGCTAGTATGTTTCTTCTTTTTATATTAAAAACTAAAAAAAGAATAAGTATAAGTGATAATATAAACATTTCAATGCCCAAGAATGATGATGTAAAATATTTAAAAATATTTCCTATTTTTTCAATAATAGACAAATTCATATTATCACTCCCTTCTTTTTCTTTTTATTCTATATTAAATATATATATTGTTTGTGTTGTATCATCATCTTTTGTACATGTTATTAGTGTTAATGACTTTATATTATAGTCAGGTCTATGTATTGCAACTGTACCTGTTTTAGGTTGTTTTTCTATTTTAACAAGGCTATATTTATTTTTAACACCTTTATATGTTACATAAGCTTTATCTCCAATATCAAGTTTATATAATTTATTAAAGTATGAAATGTATGCTGTACCTGAATGTGCAATTAAAATAACATTTCCATTTGGGGTATCAGGATATGCTGATCTATCTGATATCATAACATTATACTGAATGTTATTGTATTTATCATTTTTATCAAGGAATCCTCTTTTTAATCCTACCTTTGGTACTTCTAGGTAACCAATATAGTTGTAGTTGTAAACTCTTTTAGGCTTTTCTTCTTGTTGTGCTGGTGTACTTGCAGTATTTTCTTCTACATTAGTTACATTATTTGTTTCAACAATATTTTCTGGTACATCTATTAGACTTATTTCAACGTCTTCTATAACTTCTTCTTTAAGTTTCATAAGTTTCCCAGATGAAATTATTAATATTCCAACTAATATAAATAAAGAGCCAATAATTATTTTTTGGCTCTTCTTTAATTCAAATTTTTTCACTATTTTTCTTTTGAGCTTTTAGCTACGCTTAATGCTACTACAGCACCTGCTACTATTATGAGAGCTCCAATAATATAAATGTATGTTGGAATATTTGATGCTGTATTTGGTACGTTAACTTTTGGTGTATTTTTCATTGTAACTGTTGTTATTGTACCATCATTTTTAACTGTGAATGGAATTACATCTTTATTAAGTTCATATCCATCTGGTGCAGCTGTTTCTGTTAATTTATAATCTCCAGCTTTTAGATATACGTATTTAGCATCACTTGTTGTTGTAAATTTATAAAGTACATTTCCAGATGCATCTGATACTTGTAGTGTTGCACCACTTACAGGTTTACCAGTTTCAGTATCAAGTTTAACTATTTTAGTTAATGTAACTGGAATGTTAATGTTTAAGCTTTCATCACCAACAAGCATTGGGCTTTGTGATCCATCACTTGCTTTATAAATGTATACTGCTGAATCTTTATATTTTGCATTAACTGCAACATTTAAGTTAAATGTTGTTAATTTTTCTATATTTGCAAGTGGAATAGAAATTTTAAATGTATCATTTATTGTGAGTGGAATTGTTTCTCCTGTTGTATTATCTGATGTTTTTATAAGTGTTGCTCCTGCTGCATTTCCTAATACTGATGCACTTAATTCACTTATGAAGTCTTTTTTATTTGTACTTAAACTTATTTCATCACTTATTAAGTTTCCATTTGATACTGTAAAGTTTAATTTATCTGCACTTGATGAAAGAGTTGTTGCTCCACCATATTTATTATTGTAAGCTTCTGCATCATTATATAATTTCATAACTCTTTCTGCATAACTGTCACCATCATTTGCTAGTTTTTCTAGGTTTGTCATTTCTTCACTTGTAAATTCATCTTCACCATGTTTTTGTAAATAATACCAAATTGCATGTTGTGTAACATATATTTTCTTTTCATCTGTTTCCATATATGCAACACCATTTGATGCTGTTCCTTGTTTCATATATTCTGTATCATGTGGATATCCATTTTTGATTATATATGCTAGTCCAGCATTGTATGAATCCTTAGCTTTTGTTGGTGATGTATATGTTGGATTTGCTGTAACATTTTTTTGTCTTTCAACACAATATAGTTTGTATTTAGTATCTCCACTCTTACCATACATATTATCTCCAAATTGGAATCTTATGCTATTATCTTGGTTATGCATATATCCCCAATTTTGAGCTGTTATGTTATCACCATTTAGTGATTCTGGAACACTTGTTGTTCCACTTGTTCCTTCTGCATACGCATTTGGCATATTTCCAACTACCATAAACATTGTAATTAGGAAGAATGCCATAGTGAAAGCTAGAACAAAGTTAGCACTTGCTAATTTTTGGGTCATGCGACTTTTCTTATTCTTTTTATTCATATCTATTCTCCTTATCTTTTATATTTAATTAGAGTATATCACATTAATTTTCAAATTTAAACATATTTTTATTCATTTTGTGTAAATTTACTCTTTCTTTACTTATTATTTACTCAATTTCAAAAATATTACTATTTATTTTAAATTTGTCATCTTTTGTGTATAATGTCATAAGTGTGTCACCAATGTTTACTTTATCACCTAAAAACTTATTTAGTACTATTCCAACTGTGTAATCTATTTTATCTTCTTTTCTTTCTCTTCCTGCTCCTAAACTTAATGATAATTTACCAATTTCAAGTGCATCTATTTTTTTTATTTCTCCTTGCTTACTACTTTTATATTCATATTTTTTTGAGCTTACTTTTAATTTGCTTATATCTCCACCTTGATTTTTAACTATTTCTAAAAATTTTTTATATGCTGATCCTGTTTTAATTGAGTTTTCTGCAAGTAGTTTTGCTTCTTCTACTGGAATATTTTTTACCATACTTATCATATTACTTGCAAGTGTAATACATAAGTTTTTGAATTTACCTTGTTCTTCTCCTCTTAATACTTCTATAGCTTCAACTACTTCTAGACTATTGCCTACTGTTTTTCCTAGAGGTGTATTCATGTCGCTTAAAATATATCTTACTTCACGCCCATATTTTTCACCAATTTTTTTCATAAGTTCTGCTAGTTCTTCAGCATCTTCTTTGGTGCTGACTAGTGCACCACTTCCATATTTTACATCAAGTAGTATTTTAGATGCACCAAGAGCTAATTTCTTGCTCATAATACTGACTGCAATTAATGGGATTGATGAAACTGTTGCGGTTACATCACGAAGGGCATATATCATTTTATCCATTGGTGCTATATCTTTTGTTTGTCCTGTCATTACTGCACCTACTTTTTTTATACTTTCTTCTATTTCTTTATCTGTTAAATCAGTTCTATATCCTGGAATTGACTCTAGTTTATCAATTGTTCCTCCAGTATATCCTAATCCTCTTCCACTCATTTTTATAACAGGTATTCCAAGGCTTGCAACAATTGGAACGATAACAAGTGTTGTTTTATCTCCTATTCCTCCAGTTGAATGTTTATCACACATTATTCCAAATTCTTCTTCATAATGCAGCTCCTCACCACTTTTTAAGAATATGTCTGTAAGATTTAATATTTCATCAAAGCTCATTCCTTGAATACATATTGCCATTAAAAGACTACTCATTTGGTAATCTTTAACTGTTCCTTTTAAATATCCATTAAATATTTCTGTTAGCTCTTCTTTTGAAAGTTCTTTTCCTACTCTTTTTTTATCAATTATATCTTTAATCATCTTATCATCCTCTACAATTAGATTTTAACATAGAAGATTGACTTATTAAAGTTAATTAATCTTTTTATCTAGTAATTTTACAAATCTTTTAGGATCACTTGTCATTAGTTTATATAATCCTTCATTCTTTCTTATTTCTTTTATAAAGTCTATTTCTTCAGAAGACATATGCAGTCCATATTCTTCATTATCATCTGCAATTTCATAATTATCATTTCCAACTAAATAATCATAACTTACTCCATAAAAGTCTGCCATTTTCCTTAGTGTATTCATTTTTGGAAATCTTTTTCCATTTTCGTAATAACTTATTGCAGTTTTAGTTAAATCAAATATGTCACTTACATCATCTAGTGTTAATCCTTTCTCTAATCTTAGTTTCTTTAGTCTTTCGCCAAATAGCATAATATAATTCATCTCCAATCAAATGAATTATATAAAACATGTTTAACATTTTGTTAATTTTTAACAATTTGGTAATAGAATGCTAAAAAAAAACAAGTTATGCTAACTTGTCATTTGATTTACTATTTAAATAAAGGTCTGCTACTCTTCCATCTTTATATGCATAGTATCCTGCTGCTGCAATCATAGCACCATTATCTGTACAGTATTTCATTGGAGGGAATATTACTTCTACATTTAATTCTTCTCCCATTTTTGTAACTGCTTCTCTTAAGCCTGTATTTGCTGCAACTCCACCTGCTACTATTACATGTTTTACTCCCTCTTCTTTAATTGCTTTCTTTGCTTTTCTGACTATGCTTTCAACTGCAACTTTTTCAAAACTTGCTGCTAAATCTGCTTTATTAATCTCTCTTCCACGTTGTTCTTCATTATGAACTAAATTAATAACTGCACTTTTCAATCCACTAAATGAAAAGTTGTAACTATCATCTTTAAGTGGCATTGGAAGTTTATACGTTGGGCTGCCTTTTTTTGACAGTTTATCAATTTTAGGTCCTCCAGGATATTCAAGTCCTATTACACGTGATACTTTATCAAAACATTCTCCTATTGCATCATCTAGTGTTCCACCTAATTTTTTAAATTTATAATGATCTTTCATTAGCACAAGCTCTGTATGTCCTCCACTAACAACTATTGCAAGAAGTGGAAATTCTAGTTCTTTTACTAGACTATTCGCATAAATATGTCCTGCTATATGATGTACTGGAATTAATGGTTTATTATAAAGCCATGAAAGTGTCTTAGCAGCTTCCATACCAATTAAGAGTGAGCCTATTAATCCTGGTCCATAAGTGACTGCTATTAAGTCAATGTCATCCATAGTCATATTAGCTTTTTCTAGACATTCATCTAGCACCATTGTAACATTTTTAACATGATTTCTGCTTGCTATTTCTGGTACTACTCCGCCAAAATCTTTATGTATATCTATTTGTGATGATATAACAGTTGCTATTTCTTCTCTTCCATTTTTAACAATCGAAAAGCTTGTTTCATCGCAACTACTTTCTATACCAAGTACGTATATATCTTTCATTCTATCACTTCCTATTATTTGTTATCCATTAGTTTTTCTTCTGCTTCTGTTAATTTTAAATAATTAGGATTAACACTATGTGGATTAATATTCTTTCTATTTTTATACTTTTCCACAATTTTTAATATATCAGGTTTATATTTAACTTTTATTCCTTCTATATCTATATCATCGTTAGTTATTATTAAGTAGTCTTTTATTTTTTTTAAATTATCTTTTAAAAGACTTAATTTAATATACTGTTTAGGTAAATATTCTTTTCCATCTTTATCATATATTGCTGAGTAAACATATCCTCTTCTTGCATCTATTATTGGAACAAAGTATGATGCATCATTAAATGATTCCTTCATTGCTTCCAAACTACTTATTGATGTTATGTTAATGTTAAATGCATATGCATATACTTTTGCAATTGTTATTCCTATCCTAATACCTGTAAATGATCCTGGTCCATCAACAACTATTATTTTATCTATGTCTTTAGGATTTACTTCTGCTTTATCAAACATTTTAGCAACTAAAGGTACTGCATCTCTTGATAAATTTTCTCCAAGCTTTTCAACAACACTTCCTATTAATTTATTGTTTTCCACAATTCCTGTTATTAAATAGTTAGAAGATGTATCTATATAAAATATTTTCATAGTGCTTGCTCACATACTTCCTCATATTTTTTTCCATGTGGAATTAATGTAAAGATTCTTTTTTCTTCACCAACTACTTTAATACGTATATCTAAACGGTGTTCAGGTAAATAATCTTTAATTGATTCAGACCATTCAATAATACATATTCCACCTTTTTTGTAGTATTCTTCAAGTCCTAAATCTACTACATCGCCATTTAATCTATAAACGTCCATGTGATAAAGAGGAAGTTCACCACTTGTATATTCTTTAATTATAGTAAATGATGGAGATGTTACATCTTCTTCTACTTCTAGAGACTTAGCAAAACCTTTCGTAAAAACAGTTTTTCCACTTCCTAAATCGCCATCTAGACATATAACCATATTAGGAAACTTCTCTGACTCAATATTTTGAGCTAATTCAATAGTATCTTCTTCACTATAAGAAGTAAATTTGTATTCCATAATTAATCACCTTTCTTGTACTTAATTATTATAGCAAAGTTGAATAAAATTATTCAATATAATTTGATAAAAAATGTAAAGAAAAAATCCACAATAGTTGTGGAAAATTTTTGCAAAAAAAAATCTTGGCGACTACCTATCTTTGCTTACGCTATTGTCGGCGTGAAGAGTCTTAACTTCTGTGTTCGGGATGGGAACAGGTGTACCACTCTTGCTATCGTTACCAAGAA
>ONQM01000013.1 GCA_900319955.1 uncultured Eubacteriales bacterium
ATGGGAAACAGGTTTATCAGTTCCAGATGCTGAAATGCTAGTAACAATATCAGAACTTTTTGAAACACCAGTTAGTGAAATTCTTGGAGAAAGTATAGAGGAAAAGGAAACAAATGATTTAAAAGTAATATCAGAAAAATTGGAAGTTATTAATGAACAATTATCAATTAGTCAAAAGCAAAAAAGAAAAAGAAAAATTATGGTATTATTAATAATAGACATATGTTTAATATTTTTCTTCGTTTTATTAGCACTATTAGGTAGCCCATATTTAACATGGGATTATGGTAATCCTGAATGGTCTGTTATTGGAACATTATGGCACTCATTTGAGTGGATATTTTTTAGAATAGCACCATTATTAATTATTATAATTACAGTTATAATATTTTTTATAAAAAGAGAAAAATAAAACGATCAGAATATTAAGATATTAGGAATTGAGAAATCAGTTCCTTTTTTAGTAATATTACGCTCAATTAAAATTAAAAAAATGTGGTATAATTAGAAAGACAAATAGTAATTTGTTAAGGAGTGAAGTAAAATGTTTAATTTAAAGAAAGAAACAATTAAGAAAAAAACATATTTAAGTATAACTATATTATTTACTATTTTAACTTTTATAGGTGCAATCTTACTTTTTGTAGGTAAAGTTAATAATGCAGGATATAGTGTTATTCCTATGTTATTTACTTTAATATTTTCATCTTTATATAGAAATAGTAAAAAATTAATAGAAAAAAATACAAAATAATTGATAAATTATAATTTAAAATGATCGTACTATTAAGATATTAGGAGGAAAAATGAAAAGTAAATGGTATTTAATAAGTTCAATTTTTCAAGCATTGATTGGATTAATTGCAATAATATTCTTTATAATATTAGCTGTTAATGGTGAGGTAATGACTAAATGGATTATAACTTTATTTTTAGCTATTGCTTATGTTGTGATTGGTACAATAGGTATAATTGATAATATAAAAAAATAATCAGAATATTAAGATATTGTAATTTAAAATGCTGATAAAAAACTTTGGACCACTAGGGACCAAAGTTTTATTTATTACTTTACCTATACAAATACCTAATTTTTGTTAAATTTCTATAAACTCTTATAAACTAAAAAGTCTTATTTTATAAGACTTTAAACTATATCAAACCTAATAACACTTTATTCTTTTTTGCCCTCTGAAGGAGCCTTATGGCTCCATTTTTTGTTATAAATAAAGGGTTATCAAGTTTCAAAAATAATTTAGGCTCTAATATGAATAAAATAAATAATTTTGCAAGTAAAATAGTTTTTGGTATATATGGTATAATGGATATAGAGGTAATTATATGGAAACAGAAGTTAGATTTTATTATTCACTAAATAGTGAGGACAAGATAATTGAAAAGTTAAAAGAAATTGATGGGTTGAAATATGATGATAGGTATTATGAGAGAACAGATCAATATAATCATCCAATGAAAGAATTTGATTTTTATACTAAAGAAATTGATGGAAGGTTTAGGGTTAGAATAACAAAAAATGAATCTAAATCAAAATGTATGATTACATGGAAAAGAAGACTTAATAATGAGGTAGAAAAAATACACCAGGAAGAAGAAGTGGAATTAACTATTAATCCAAATGAATATAGTAATCTAGAATTCTTGTTAAAAAATGTATTACACATGAAATTAGTAAATAGTTATGAAAGGTATAGAAGTGTGTTTCATAATGATGACGTTGAGATAGTAGTTGATCATTATCCATTTGGAATAGCTATTGAAATAGAAAATAAGAGTAAAACAACAGATGCTGTTAGCGTAGTAACTGACTGGGTTAATAAAATAGGACTAGATATAGAAAATGCATATCATTTATCTTGGGATGATAAGTATTGTGAATTATGTAAAGAACAAAATAAAACAATTGAATCAATAGTAACTTTTGATAAAGATATGCCGAAAATAGATGTTGATTTTAATTAATATTTTAAAAAATAAATAGGCTCCATTTTTTGTTGTATATAAAGGGTTTCGAACATTTAAAATTAATCTAGGCTCTAATTTAGGCTCTATATTAATGACAAATTAGTAGTATTGCGAGCAAAATTGAAGATGTTGACTTTATTTAATTAATAATATAAAATACTAATTGAGGAGAGATGATTATGTTAAATTATTTTGAACGCACAATCATGTATGTTTTAGCATAGTCATACCTGACTAAAAAAATCTATTAGCAGGTATGACAGTTTTGTCGTGCCTGCATCCGCCAAATGGATGTGGTTACGTCTGTTTGGTTTTTTATTTAAATTAAAGGAGTGAATAGATTATGATAGAGATAAGTTTAAATAATATTAAAAAATCTTTTGGATTTAAAAATATATTAGATGGATTAAATATAGAAATTAAAACTGGTGATAGAGTTTCTATAATCGGAGAAAATGGTTGTGGTAAGACTACAGTGTTGAATATTATTAATTCAATTGAGAACATTGATAGTGGTACTATTGCTATAAGAAGAGGTGCTAAAATTGGTTATTTAAATCAGCAACCAGAAAATATTTATAATAATGAAAAAGTAAAAGATATTTTATATAATAGTTTCAAGGAGTTATTAGATATCGAAAAGCAATTAAAAAGATATGAAGATAAAATGACTAAAGAACCAGAAAATATCAGTATTATTAACAAATATATAGATATTCAAGAAAAATTTATTAATTTAGGCGGATATGAAATTAATACAATGATTGATAAAGTATCATCTGGTATGAATATTAGTCATTTATTAAATAAGAACTATGATACATTATCAGGTGGTGAACAAAAAAGAGTTGTTTTAGCAGCAATAATTATTAAAAATCCAGACATCCTACTTTTAGATGAACCTACTAACCACTTAGATATAAATACAATAGAATGGTTAGAAGAATATTTAAATAAATATAATGGAACTGTAGTTGTTGTGTCACATGATAGGTATTTTCTAGATAAAGTCACAAATAAAACAATTTTAATTGAAAATGGTAAATCCATAATTTTTCATTGCAATTATTCTAAATATTTAATTGAAAATGAAGAAAGAATTGAAAGAGAATTTAAGGAATATAAAGATCAACAAAAACTAATTTTGGCTTTAAAAAAGAAAATAAAACAATTAGAAGAGTTCGGTCGACTAGCATATCCGGGTGGAGAACCATTTTATAAACGTGCTGAAAACATACGAAAAAGATTGGAAAAACTTGAAAAAGTAGATAAACCAATTATAAAGAAGGAATTACCAATTAATTTTGATATTGAAAAAAGATCAGGGAATGATGTTTTAACAATAGTAGATTATAATTTAAGTATAGGAGATAATGTATTAATAAATAATATTAACCTTAATATTATTTATAAGGACAAAATATGCATTATTGGAAACAATGGTTGTGGCAAATCTAGTTTACTAAAAATGATAATAAATAATTCGAGTGATAATATAAAAGTTGGAAGTAATGTTAAGATTGGATATATACCTCAACAAATTAATTTCAAAGAAGATATAACAATTTTAGATTATGCTAGGAAGTATTTTAATGGCGAAGAATCACATTTACGAAGTGCTTTGCATAAGTTTCAGTTTTATGGAGAAAATGTATTTAAAAAAGTGACAAAATTATCTGGTGGAGAAAAAGTTAGATTAATGCTATTTACTTTAATACATGATAATTGTAACTTTATAATTTTAGATGAGCCTACAAATCATATTGATATTTCAACAAAGGAAACGTTAGAAGATGCACTTATAAATTATGAAGGAACAATACTATTTGTGTCACATGATAGATATTTTATAAATAAACTTGCGAATAAAGTATTGTATATATCAGATAAAAATATAATAGAATATTGTGGTAATTATGATTATTTTATGCAACACAAGAAATAGAAGAAAAAGCTATAGTACATGAGAAGATTAAGATATTCCGTTCTGTTCGCAATAGGTTGCTAATGCGAAAAGAGTGTTAATTAAGTCAGGAGAAATCCTGACTTTTTGTGGTATAATGTACATAAGGTGTTTTGTATGGACAAATTAAAGAGAATAGATGAAGAAATATATAAATGCAATTTATGCTCTGAAATGGTAGAAAAATTTCCAAATAGTAAAACTGTTTCAATTGGTAAAAGCCATGATATTGTGATTCTTGGTGAAGCTCCTGCAAATAATGGTTGGAGAAAAAGTGGAATAGCTTGGTATGATACAAATCATAAATTATTACCATCTGGAGTTGTATTACAAAAATTATTGAATTTGATAGATTTAACTATTGAAGATACTTATTTTTTAGAAGCTATTAAGTGTTACCCGATTGATAGAAAGTTTTTAAATAAATGTGGCGATAATTGTAAGAAATTTTTATTTTTGCAATTAGAAGTAATAAAACCTAAAGTCATATTATCGTTGGGTGACTCAGCCACAAAAACTATATTAGATTTTAAATATAAAAAGTTTTCTGATGTTGTAGGTAAGGTATTTGATGTAAATGGATTTAAGGTTATTCCAATATATCATCCAAGTCCTATATCACCATTAAGTTTTAAAGGCAATGAAGAGATATTTAGAAATATGAATTTAAAAGAAATTGGAAAATTTTGAAATCATAATTAAAGTGGTAGATGATACCACTTTTTTGTTGCTCTCAAAATCCCAAAAATGCAAAAATTTTAAGGTTAAAAATATGAAAATAGAAAAATTACTGAAGTATAGATAAGGAGAAAACATAAGGAATTTGATATAGAAGAATTAGATATAGAAAGATTAAGAGAAGACACTATATGGGTGCCATATTTATGGTATCAGAAGCAACAATGATAGATTTAGAAGAAGCCGAAAATGCTTCAAGTGAATAACCTATACAAATAGCATAAAAAAATAGTTTTAATTTAAGTAATTATAAAAAACATGTTTACAATAAAATATAATTAATATAAAAAGATAGTTATTGATGCATCTTAACTATTTTTTTAAGTTTATTTATTTGTCTATTTAATATAGTACAAATCTTCTCTATTCTAGAATCACTATATCCAGTGATTTTTTGATATTTATGTAATAAATTATCATACCACTCAGGAACATCATTTAATTTTTCCAAATTGATTCTTTTTAAGCTCTTAACAACTTTAATTATTTCATCAAAAGGAAGCACCTCATAAAATAATTTACCTTCTCCTTTAATAGAAATTTCATGTTCATCAAAGTATTCAATTATTAAGCTCTCACCATTATCAAATATAGGTGCAGCACTAAGCCATTTTAAAGTATTAACATCTCTTATAATTCCAAAATTACCTAAATGTCTATCTTCATTCATAATTAGAAAATCTAAAATATACATATTTTCTAATTCCTCTCTTGCATTTTTAATACCATGTTCTTCTAGTATTTTTATATATTCTTCGTAGTCTTTGGTACTATTATTTTTTTTAATTCCATTCATTATTTGACTTGCATTTACAAACTCCGTATCCTTAGTTATAAAACATGGACATTTTGATACTACAGTATCCTTATATATATCTAATGTATATTTAATATGATTAAAACCTAGTATATCACATATATGAGATGCAAGTACTTCATTAAAAGGTTCTAATGATTCATTTTTATATCCACCTTTTAATAGATACCTAGTTCCATCTTCTATAATCCATGCTTTTTTTAGCATTCCATCTGTTGTATTATTAGGCGTTTTGAGTGATGCCTCACTTAACGATATATTATTATTTTTTGAAAGGGATGCATTTAAAAATTCAACGTAATCAAAATCATTGTCGAAAAAATTAATATCATCATATTTTATATTAGAACTTTCTTCCTTTAACCAGTATTGATCTGATAATGATAGCCCGAATGATTTATTTAATAATTCTTCAGGTGCACTTACATTTAACCTATGAAGTAAAACATCTAACTTGTCTCTCCACTGTGGTATTCCTCTTCCTTTAAACCAGCTACTTAAGCATGCTCTAAAAAAATCATTGTTAATATCATTTTCTTTATAATAATTTCTTAAGCCAAATGGAGCATAGTTAATGTCATATACTTCATATATATGTGTAAATACACCAGTTGCATTATCGTATTCAGTATCTAAAACTTTTACATTTTTATTCATCAGAATGCATCTCATAGATAATCATCTCCATATGTATTATTATATCATGCATTACTATTTTTTTTAAATTAATTGACGAGCAGGTATTACATATGATATTTTAATATTGTTAGTACCTAGGAATCTTTTGAAGCCATAAGTCTTTTTTTTTAACTTTTAATTAAACACTTTATAATTGATTTTAAAAATTGATAAGATAACTGACCTAAAAACTGACCCGAAAAATGACCCAAAGATAGTGCCAATTAATTATCATAAAAAAAATATTTTATTCTGATGCATTTCTGATGCATTTCTGATGCATTTCTGATGCATTTCTGATGCATTTCTGATGCATTTTTATAAAAAATGTTATATAATTATATTGGAGACAATGAGGAGGTAATATTATGTTAGATGTTGTAGAAGATAGTAGAAATGAGTTTAAGGAAATATTAAATGATAAATTAGAAAAAGAGGTTGTAGGATTTTTAAATTCCGATGGTGGAAATATTTATATTGGTGTTAATAATAAAGGCAAGATTGTTGGCGTAGATGACACTGATAAAATTCAACTTAATATTAAAAACAGAATAAAAGATCATATTTATCCATCTGCTATGGGTTTATTTGATATTGAAGTTAAATCATATAGTGATAAAAAATATATTCAAATAATTATAGCAGCTGGTAATGAAATACCATATTATATAAAGAAAAATGGAATGAATCCAAATGGATGCTTCAAGAGAATAGGTAGTTCTACAGAGCAAATGACAGAAAAACAAATTGAGGAATCATTTTCAAGGAGAACAAGAAACTCTTTGAAAATGATAAAATCACCAAATCAAAGATTATCTTTTTCACAACTTAAAATATTTTATGAAGAAAAAGGATTTGAAATAAATGACAACTTTTTAAATCAACTAGGATTGATAATGGAAGATGGAAACTATAATTATCTTGCTTATTTGCTTGCCGATGATAATGATATACCAATACAAGTTGCAACATATTCAGGCAGTGATGTTTATGATCTAATTGAAAATGAAGATTATGGTTATTGCTCTCTAATTAAATCAGCAAAGAATGTTTTAAATAAATTTGAGCAAATTAATAAGACATATACCAAAATAACATATGATGACAGAAAAGAAGTAAAAATGTTTGATTACGATTCCATAAAAGAAGCAGTTATAAATGCTTTTGTACACAATTTATGGGAAAGAGAAAATCCACCAAAATTTGAGATATTTAATAATCATATATCTATTACTTCAACAGGAGGATTACCACTTCATATGACAAAACAAGATTTTTTAAAGGGATATTCATCACCAACACACCCTGAACTTATGAGAATATTTAAGGATTTGGACTTAGTTGAACAATTAGGCACAGGTATTAGAAGAATACTCAAAAATTATGATGAAAGTGTTTATGAATTTAGTGATAATTTTATAAGAGTTAATTTTAAATTTAGAAGTTCTGATGACCTTCCATATACACCAAGAAAAGTAAATAGCGATAATAACATAAAAATTGATATGCAAAACATTGAAGCATCAGAATCATTAAGTGAAACTCAAAAAGCAATCATAAATTTAATAGAAGATAATAATAAAATTACTCAACAAGAGATGGCAGATAAATTAAGTCTAAATCGGTCAACAATTATGAGAAATTTGAGATATTTAAAAGAAAATAGAATAATTGAAAGAGTAGGCTCAGATAGAGAAGGATACTGGAAAAATATTGAGAGGTAATATATGAATAATAAAAATAATTTATTTCTAAATGATTTAAAAAATTTAATTGAAGGAAATAATAAATATAGTGACGAGTTATTAAAGAATATAATAAAAATATCAGATGAATCTTTAACAAAAAGTAAAACATGTAAAGTATGCAATAAAAAATATAATAGTAAAAATAGATATTATGGTTCATCATGTATGAAAAAACTATACAATGAATCAGACATTCCGTATTATAAAGAAATAGATAATAAAGAATTGTTTCTACATAGTGCTGTTATAGTTAAACTAGGAAAAGAAAATTTATCTAAGCCAAAAATGAAAGAAGTATGTCAATCATATTTTTCTCTTCATTATTTTGAAAATAATGATATATTAAAAAATAGTAAAATAACAGATGAACTAAAAAAATGTGTTGAAAATAACAAGAAACCCATAATGAAATTAAATACAGCATATAGAGTTAACAGAATAGTAAAAAATAATGAAAAATCATTTTCAGCAGAAGAATTAGATAAAAGAGATGCAAAAAAAGATAAAGAAATAATAAATTTTTTCAAAAGATATTTTAATATGTCAAAATTAAATGATAAAGCAAACTATGGAGTATATTACTATATGCAATACTTAATCTGGGAATTAATAATAAATGGGGGAAAACTATTTAAATATGATTTTTCAGCAAAACTGCTTAAACATTCAATAAGTGTAATTGATGAAGTTCCAACAGATTTAAAAATAACAGATAAAGAAACTATTTCAAAAATTAAGAACGATAATAAATTTAAGCAAAAAATTAAGAACATTTTAAGTCAGTATGAAAATAATGGGACAATAGATTTTTCAAACGATACAGTAAAAAAAGGTAAAGAAGATTCTAGTTATAAATTTGAAAAAGTGGATGCTAATGACTTGTTCTATTCATTACATGCCGTAGAAATTAGATTAAAAGGAAGAAAAATAAATAACAAATGGAATTTAAAAATAAGGTTAAGCGATAGATATGATTTTACGAGAATAAGATTAAATGATGTAATTAATAAAAATAGTAATGAATATTTAACCATTGGAAATATTTTAAATGATATGGGAGCAATTTCAAGTGCATATGGTGTTATAAAAGAATATGACGTCATAATTGAATTTGATTGGAATGATTTTGATGAATAAAAGAATGTATACTAAACAACTAATAATTAATGTAATTACTATTTTAATATTTATATCTTTTCCATTTATTTTGGTTTTTGGTGCAGTACATGAAATAGAAGTAAAAGAGAAACCAGAAAAGCCTAAAAAATTTGAATATGATATAAATACATATAAAGGAAATAAAGATACAATTTTTGTAGTAACAAAAGATGAATTTAATAAAACAATTAGATACTATGCAGTAGATGAGTATATAACAAGAATAAATCCTTTTAAATATGAGAAAAACAAAGAGATAAATATATCAAATTGTTATGACACATATAATGATTATACAGATGATGGATATAAAATAAAATCATATGATAAAGCATCATGTAAAATATATGATGAAAGTGGTAATGAAGTAGAAGATAAGGCAGCAAAGAAAATAGTAAAAAAATTTATAAAAACAATTACTGGTGCAAGAATAATGGATTATAAAGTTATAAAATTAGATAACGAATATTACATTATAATCAAAACTGTTTCAGGCGATACTAATTATTATTCTATAATTGAATACAAAAAGAATAAACTTTATAGGATTCTATATAAAGCTGATGAAGAAATAATAGCCATTAAAAAGAAAGATAGTTATACTTGTACACCTTATAATAAATAGTAACCAAAATCATATTTATTCATATTTTAATATAGAGGTGTAGAAATATGAATGAGAAGAAAATGGTAGTTGTAGATGCCGGACATGCAAATACATCGAAAACACAACTTTTAGAAAATGACTAGATTTGCTTTGTAATATAAAGAATAGAGATACTTTAAATAGTATTTTTTTAATTATTAATAAAATAATAATTATACCAAACGTCCACATTTACATTGACAACTGTGAGCATTTAGTGTAAAATTAATTTAGGTGGTAGATATGGTTTATAATTATAAAGAAGTATATAAGAAATATGGATCTGCATATCAAATAAATAAAGCAGTTAAAGAACAGAAAATATATAAAATAGATTCAGGAATATATTCAGATAAAGAAAATAATCATTATTTAGAAGTATTTACAAAAAAATATTTGGATGCAATTATATCAGGTGATAGTGCATATTATTATCATAACTTGACAGATGTTATTCCAGCAAAAATATTTATAACAACAAAAAGAAATGCAACAAGATATAAAGATAAACATATAAAACAATCATACTCAGAAGATAAATATTTTAGCATTGGTAAAACAATTATTAATTATGAAGGCGTTAATATAAATATATATGATAAAGAGAGAATGCTTATAGAACTTGCAAAGAATAAAAATAATATACCATATGATTATTATAAAGAAATAATTAACAATTATAGAAAGATAAAAGATGAGCTAGATATATTCAAAATAGAAGATTATGCTAATGCTTTTCCAAATAGTGAGAAAATAATGGCAATCATACAAGACGAGGTGTTTTAAATGGATATTGGTAATTTAGTAAATTTATATGTGAATTCAGGATATGAATTAGCAGACGCACTCGCTAAAACTGCACAAGATATAATACTATTAAAAATTTCAAAGAGTCCTTTAAGTAGAAATATCACGATTAAAGGCGGAGTTGTAATGCATAACATTTCAAAAAACAAACGTCGTGCAACTCGTGATATAGATTTTGATTTCATAAAATATTCTTTAGGGAATGATTACATAAAAGATTTTATTGAAAAATTAAATGCAGTAGATGATGGTGTATCAATTTCAATTAAGGGTAAGATAGAGGAACTTCATCATCAAGACTATAATGGAAAAAGAATCTACGTTACACTTGTTGATAATAAAAATTATAGAATAGATACAAAACTAGATATTGGAGTTCATAAAGACTTTGATATAGAGCAAGATGAATATTGTTTTAATTTAGATATAATAAATCAAAGTGCTACACTACTTATTAACTCAAAAGAACAAATATTTACAGAAAAACTTAAATCATTGTTAAGATTTGCATATACATCAACTAGATATAAAGACATTTTTGATTTTTATTATTTAATTAAATATGGAAACTTAAATGAAAATAAACTTAAAGAATATATTAGTAAGATAATATTTGCTGATAATTCAATTCAAATAAATAATTTTAATGATATTTATAATAGACTAAGTAGAGTATTTAATAATAAAAGATTTATATCTAATCTTGATAATATCAAAGTTAATTGGTTAGATATTTCAACAGAAGAAGCAGTACAAACAATATTGAAATTTATAGAAAGATTTGTATAAATACGTAATATAATATGAATGACTAAATGAATATCAAAAATGCTTAAAGTAATTGTATACAAAAATAGTACCAAAAAAAGTACCGAAAATAGTACCAATTATAATTAACTCAAGATTAACAGCTTGAGTTTTTATTATGTTTAAATTTAAGAAAGTAAAGTGATAAATAATGAATTTAAATTATTGTATATTTAGAAGTGAACCTATTTATAATTTACATGATTTAGCACAAATAGGATCACATAATAAAAGAGAAAAGAAAACATATAAGTCTAATCCAAATATAAAATTAGAATTAACTAAAGATAATATAGAAATAAAGTCTTTAACTGAAAAGTATGTTAAAGGCTTTTATAATATAACAAAAGATTATAGAAAAGAGCATGAAGAAAGAATGAAAACAGAAAGAGAAGATAGAAAGAAAACATTTAATCAGATGTTAAATAATTCTAAAAATGTAGTAGCAGATGAACTATTATTCACTGCAACACCAAAGTTCTTTGAAAATATGACAAGAGATGATATTAGAAATTGGGCTAATACTTGTATGGAATTTGTCTATAAAAATTTAGGTTATACAGAAGATCAAGTACTTCATGCAATAGTACATATGGATGAAAATACTCCACATTTGCATTGTGTAGTAGTACCATTAGTTAGAAAATTTGATAAAAGAACAAATACAGAAAGATATACTATATCTAAAAAACAATATATAAAAGATAAAGTACATTTATCACAACTACAAGATAAGTATCATGAAAGATTAGTAAGTAAAGGTTATGATTTAGAAAGAGGTATTAAAGGTAGTGATAGAAGACATTTAAAAATGAAGGAATTTAAAAATGCAACTAGATACTATGAAAATAAAGTTGAGAAAGTTAATGAGGATTTAGATAAGTCTCTAGTAGAGCTTGAAGATAAAATGAAAGATAGTAAAGAAATAATATTTAATAAAGACTATGTGAAAATAAAGAAAGATACTTTTGATTCTATGAATAAAGTAATTGATAAAACAAAAAAAGCTTTAAACTTTGCACCAGAAGTTAATAAACTAGTAAATACTGCTAAAGACTACACAACAAGTCATCAGAAATTAGAAGAAGAAAATAGTTATATGAAAAGAGAAATAAAAAGTTTAAGTGATAGAAATGATAAACTAGAAAAAGAAAATAAAAGTTTAAAAGAAATACTAGAATTTATCATTGAATCATTAAAAAACTTTTTTAGAAAATTATTAAGATTAGGTAATGAAGAGGCAAATAATATTACAACTAATAAAGTAAAGCAAGGATATGACGATAATTTATTTACTGATATGGATGTTAAAGATATATCAGTAGGAACAACTAAAGAAGAAGAACTATTTAAATATGCTAATATGCTAATATACCAGAGTATTATAAAACAAAAGAAAGAAATAAAGATGATATGGATTTAAGAATATAATTCAAAAATTATTTTTGATTATACTGTCTTCCATTATTTATTCTGTTAATAATATCTTCATTTCTTTCTTCATTCATAAAAAGTTTGTAAGGTTCAACATTTAATGCTTTAGCAATTAATTCAAGTTTTGGAATAGTAGGGGAGTGAAGTCCTCTTTCAACATCAGTAATATATCTAGGACTTAATTTACTAAGTTCTGCAAGCTTTTCTTGTGAATAATTGTTTACATATCTGTAATATTTTATGTTAAAAATAAGTAAATCCTTAAGGTTATTAAACTTTAACTTCATAGGCATCACCATATAACTATGATATTATTTACTGTAAAAAAATCACACGAACTATTTACTGCAAGAACAAAATAGTATATACTAAATACAAAGTGATGTGATAGTAGAAAAAATAAATAAGTAGAGAGTATATTATATGTGTCAAATGATGAAAAGGTGTATAGAAATAATGAAAAAAAGATTATCTATAGCTATTGTCTTTATTATAATAGGAAGTTTAATTTATCTTTTATTTAGAAACAATATTATTATAAAAAATAATGTGATTTCATTAATAATTAGAAATTATATACCAGATGCGTGTTGGACAATAAGTTTATATTTTACAAGTATTAATTTTACTTCAAAATTAACTAAAAAAAGTTTATTAATTAACTTTATATATGTTTTAACTATTGCTTTGACATATGAAATTTTACAATATTTGAAAATCGTAAAAGGTACATTTGATAGATTTGATATTTTAGTTTATTTATTTTCAATTACTATATCATCTATTATTGAAAGAAAGTTGAGGAGAGAAAAGTGAAAAAAATTTTAAATATTATTATGCTAATTATGTGCAGTGGAATATTTATGTTATTTGCACTTGGATCAAGTGATGTTGATAGTTCAAAATATGATACTGATAAAGTATATAATGTAGGAGATACTCTTGATTGTCCAAGCTATGATATAACAGTGGATAATGTTCAAATAAAAGGTAAAGGAACATCTATAGGAGGCTATCAAACAATTAGTGATTCCGAATGGATTGCAGTAACATTGACAATAAAAAATAAAAGTAGTGAACAACAGACATATAATGATGCAAGCGTTACATTAACAAATTCAAATGGAGAAATTTTGAATCATGCAACATGGGTATATGATATATGGGGTGTAAAAATGCTAGATAGTCCAGAACTTGAAAGCGGTGGAACAAAAACTGGCTATATTCAATATAAAAACAATAACGATGATAATAGCAAATTAGTTTTAAACGTTGATTGTGATACAGATTTATTAGATGATAATATAACTTATAAAGTAAATATAAGTCAGTAATATAAATGTTTGGAGGAAAGATTATGAAGAAAGAAAGTACTATAGGAAGTATAATTAGAATAATAATAGCGTTCTTTTTCATTTTTTCAGGGATTTTTGAAATGTACACTGTTATTGCTCGTCATACTAATGAAACACAAAATAAAACTGAAGAGAAAGAGAAATTAAAAAAAGATGATACAACAGAAAAAGAAACTTCATCAAATAATCAAGAAATAAATAATCAGAGTAGTACAGAAACAACTAAAGAAAATAGTGTAGCTAACAATAGTTCAAATCAAGATAGTCATACAACGACAAGTAATAATTATTCAAGAAAAGGATATGAAGAAATATACAATGAGTATTCACAAAGATTAAGAAATGAATGTCCATCATTATCTATAATGGATTGTGCAGCAGTTTCAAATGAAGGAATAGAAAAAATGGCGCAATATATGTGGAGTGCATCTGGAACAGATGGACAATATGCAACTTATGAAAGTTGGGCAAATAAACTTCAAGATGTATATATGCAAGTAGCTCAATAATAAATAATATAAAGTTAAGGAGAGAGTAGTAAATGGAAGAAAATAAAGGAAATATATTTTTTATAATATTAGGTATAGCATTATTTATATCAGGTGCATATAAAATGTATTCAGCATTTAATAATGGTGTAAAAAGTACTAGCAGTGAAATAAAAAGCAAGATTGAAAATAAAACAGAAAAAAAAGAATTTAAAGTTAATGAACCATTTCAAAATGATTTTGAAAAAATAACTATGACAGAGGTTGATACAAACTTTACTGGCTATGATGAATATATGGAACCAAAAGATGGATATAAATATATTATGACAAAGTTCGAAATTGAAAACACTAGTGATGACAATTCTGATTTATATATTAATAGTTCAAAATTTAATGCTTCGGCTGATGGAGTTGCAGTAGAAGAAACATACGTGGGAAGAAATTATGAATCAATCGCCTCTACAATAACAAAAGGAAATAAAAAAATAGGTTACATTTTTTATGAAGTTCCACAAAACTCACAAAAAATTGTTATAGATTTTAAGCCAAATCTTGTATACGATGACTATTCCATAAAATTTATTGTTCAAGAGTAAAATATCTATTTCAGTAATTATATGACTAACTTTATCTAAGTTAGTAACACACTACGATATCGGCAGAGCCAATAACGCGTGTGCCAAGGGAAAATCCCTTTGGAAACCCCATATAAGCAATAACATTACAAACTATGTAAGTAAGTTATTGCTTTTTATTTACATAAATAAGAGTAACCAAAATCATATTTATTCATATTTTAATATAGAGGTGTAGAAATATGAATGAGAAGAAAATGGTAGTTGTAGATGCCGGACACGGAAACTTGGACTCGGGTGCATTAGGCTATGGTTTAAAAGAAAAAGATTTAACTTTAAAAGCAGCTCTTTATATGTATAATAGATTAAAAGAATTAGGAGTACCTGTTGCAATAACAAGAACAAATGATGATCCAATTTCAAGAAAAGATAGAATAAATAGAATGCTTTCACAATTTGGTAATGGAAGAAATGTAATAATAGCATCTAACCATATAAATGCTGGAGGTGCAGAAGGAGCAGAAGTTATATATGCTCTAAGAAACAATGATACACTAGCAAAAAATATCTTAAATGAAATAGGTGCTAAAGGACAGAAGATGAGAAAGGTATATCAAAGAAGATTGCCAGAAAATCCAAATAAAGACTACTATTATATAATGAGATTGACACCAAATGCTGAAACAGTTCTTATTGAATATGGATTTATTGATAATAAAAATGACAATGAAAAATTAAGAAATAATTTAGAAGACTATGTTGAAGGTGCAGTTAAAGCAATAACAGAATATGCGGGTTATACCTATGTACCTAAAGAAAGTACAAACAAAGAAACAGGTAAATACACAGTAAAAAAAGGTGATACACTATATAGTATTGCAAAAACATATAATACAACAGTAAATGAAATAGCAAAACTAAATAATTTATCATCAGATGCTTTATATATAGGAGAAGAATTAATAATGCCTTCTAATAATAAAGAAGATAAAGAAGAAAAAGTAATAAGTGGTAATACTTATACTGTTAAAAAAGGAGATACACTTTGGAGCATTGCAAATAAAAATGATATAACAGTAAATGAACTTATTAAATTAAATAATTTAAATAGCAACGTAATAATAGAAGGAGAAAAAATTCTTATTCCAAAGATAAAAGAATACACAGTAAAAAAAGATGATACATTATATGGAATAGCAAATAAATATAACACAACAGTTAATGATTTAATGAAATTAAATGATTTGTCAACTTATAATATAATAGAAGGACAAAAACTAAAAATAAAAGATTTAAATAATGAAAATAGAAATATAAATTCACAAATTATAACAAAAGAACATAAATATCATAAAGTAATAACAGGAGAAACAATATTTTCTGTCGCAGCATCAAATGGACTATCAGTATCAGAACTTAAAAAGTTAAATAACCTAGACACTAATGCAGTAACTATAGGAGAAAACTTAATAATATACTAATGTTCACAAAAATGTGAACATTTTATTATGTAATTTTAAAAAATTGTTATATAATATTAATATAGAATAGGAGGAGTTAAAATGGCTAAAAAAGAAAAACTAAAAAAAATAAAAACATTTAAAACTTCTTTAAAACACTTTTTAATATTTTTAATAATAGTATTAATTGCAGTAGCAGCACTTATGGGATATTTAATATATAATGAAAATGTTAAATATAACACATATAAAATTAAAGCAGCAGACTTACTTGAAACAGAAAAAACAAATATAAATGGAGTATCATATTATATTGGAAATTATAAATATGTTGTTAATAAAAAAGAGTATTACTATAAATCACCAACACTATATAGTGGAGCTCCTGATAAAATAATTCAAATAAAATATAATAAAAATAATCCAAGTGATATATATAATGAAAATGATGCTAATAAATATTTAATAATATTAATTGTATCCATTGCACTAGTAGTGATTTTTACTGTAATAGCAGTTTCAATAACACCACCTAACTTAAATGAAGCTATTATTGTAGAAGTTGTTGAATTTGTAAACTGTGTTGGTGGAAGGAGAGTTTACCTTTGTGACTTAAGTATTCCTAATACATCACCTGATTATTATGATAAAAAATATTATGCATACTTTACAAGTGATTACGAAAAATTTAAAGTTGGTAATAGACTAGTGTTTAACAAATATAAATATGGAGAAGCATTTACAACAGAAGCATATAGAACAGTAAGAGCAAGGTCAATATATAACTTTAAAGATGATGATTTTACACTTGCAAAATAAAAATAAGAGATTTAACTATCCCTTATTTTTTCTTTGAATCTTCTTTCTCATTTACCTTTGTATTATTTAAAATAATAGTTTTTTCTGTACCATCTCTCTTTTTAAATGTAAGAGTAGTTTCATCTGGAATAAATGAAAATACATGTTCCATATACTCTGGATCACCAATATTAAGTGACTTTCTATTATTTCGCCAGTTGCTTCCTAGTCTTCTCATACTACCTTCACCAAAATTATAACTTTGAACAGCTTTAGCAACATCATAATCACATTTTTCAAGCTGATATTGTAAAAGAATTGCACCTGTTTTTATGTTATAGCTAGCATCATTTATCTTACTACTAGATATTGTAAAATCTTCTTCCTTATTTTTATTAAAATTATAAGTATGTATAGTAGAACCAAAATTAATACTTTCTATTTGCATGCCTCCATAAGCATGACCATTTTGAGAGTAGTTTAAATGAACTCCACCACTTTCTTGACACATAATAGCTTTTAAAAGAATAGGATCAATTCCATACATCTTACCTGTGTCTTCAAAGAATTTATCATACTTAGATGCTTTATCAACTCTTTCATCATTTGATCTATCTTCATAAGAAAATTTAACTTCTTCTGCAACAACTTTACTTGCATCATCTGTTTTAACTTTCTCATTATTTTTGTTTGATTCTAATTTCTCCTTTATATAATTTTCGGAAACATTAATATCATTTTTATAAGAAACATTAGGAGTATAGTTATTTTTAAAACTATGATTATCTATATCTGACTCAATTGAAACTTCACTTTCCTTAATACTTTTAACATTCTTCTTACTATTAATTGTTAAACTTACTCCGATAACTGCAAAAGCTGATGCAATAGAGCCACTTATTATAACGCCTTTTTTAAGTTTATACATAATTTTTTGCTTATTAATTTGTTTATTAAATTCATCTAAAATATATTTACCATTATCAAAAGTTACTTCTAAAACTTTCTCTCTATTCTTTTTGTATTTTCTTTCACGATACTTTATTTCTTCTTTTTCTGCAAGTTCTAAAGCAAACTCAAAAACTTTTTCTAAGTCTCCTTCAACATTCTCAATTACAACACTTCCATTGTTGCTACTTAAATAAGAACTATCTATTGTTCTGTTATCTGGTTTTATTTTAAATTTAAGTTTGCTCATCATAACACTCCTTTCTTCTTAGTATAAAATCTTAACTAATTATAGCATTTACAAAAGAAAAAATAAAGTTTGTTAGACTTTATTTTGATTTTTTCTTTTTGTCCTTTAAATAACGAGTGTTAACAATTTTAATCTTTTTACCAATTCTTGTTGTAAACTTATATTTAACACCCTCAGGAAGTTCTTTTTTAACAACTCTCATCTACTTTGCGCCTCCAAACATAGATAGTATATCACAAAAATCTAATAATTAACAGGATTTGTGGAAAGTTTAATAATTAAATCCATATTATCATCACGTGATACAATATTTTTCTTTATCATTCCACATAAGGAACATTTATAAACAATTTTATATGTATTTTTAAACGGAATAACGCCAATTGGAACTAAATCGCCATGACAAGAAGATGCTCTATCTCCAGGATTTTCATCAACATGCTTAGAGTGAAGACAAAATGGGCAGTGATCTCTTGCAGTATATCCAAGTGGTTCAACATTTTTTCCACAGCTTTCGCAAATAAAACCTTCATCAATCATTTTAAAATTTTTCTTATCCATAACAAATCACAAGATAATTATAAACTAACTTACTTTTAATTACAAACATAATAATGTATAATTTAAAAAGAAGGAATGATTATATGAGAAACTTTAAAAAAGTAATAATTAATGAAAGAGGAGAAGAAAGAGTAAGAAACATGCATCCATGGGTATTTGAAGGTAATATTGATAGAACAGATGAAGATATAATAGATGGAGAAATAGTAGATGTTTTAAACAAAAAAGAGAAATACCTAGGTAGTGGATTTTATAATAGTAATTCAAAAATAAGAGTTAGAATAATATCAAGAAATACTAATGACAAATTTGATTATGACTTCTTTAAAAGAAGAGTACTATATGCAATTGATTATAGATTAAAAGTAATTGATAAAGAAAATCAAAATGCATTTAGAGTAATATATGGAGAATCAGATGAAATGCCAGGACTTACTGTTGATAAATTTGATGATGTATTAGCATCAGAAGTACTATCACTTGGAATAGAAAAAAGAAAAGATGATATTTATAAAGCATTAATAGAAGTATTTAAAGAAAAAGGATTTAATATAACAGGTATATATGAAAGATGTGAAAGTCCAATAAGAGAAAAAGAAGGATTAGAAGAATATAAAGGATGGTACCTAGAAAGTCCAAATAAAGAAACAAAAAGGATAATAACAGAAAATAATTTAAAATATATAGTAGATTTTGAAAATGGTCAAAAAACTGGATTCTTCTTAGATCAGAAATATAATAGATTAAAAGTAAGATACCTAGCTAAAGACATGAAAGTTTTAGACTGCTGTACTCATACAGGTGCCTTTGCAATGAATGCATACGTAGGTGGTGCAAAAAGAGTTGATGCATTAGATGTATCTGAAAAAGCATTAAATGATGCAAAAGAAAACTTTAAACTAAATAACATTAAAATAAACACTATATGTTCCGATGCGTTTGAGTATTTAGAAAATATACCAAAGAAGAAATATGATTTTATAGTGCTTGATCCACCAGCATTCACTAAAGAAAAAAATACGATAAAATCTGCACTTAAAGGATATGAAAGATTAAACTATCTTGCGATGAAATCTCTTCCAAGGGGAGGACTACTTGCAACAGCATCATGCTCTCACTTTGCAACAGAAAAAGATTTTAAAGAAGCAATTAGAAAGGCAAGCGTTAAAGCTGATGTTAAACTAAAGCTAATTGATGCATCAGGTCCATCACCAGATCATCCAGAACTCCTTGGAGTACCTGAAACTAAATACTTAAAATTCTTTATATTTGAAGTATTTTAAAATAATTTATATTGTGATATAATATGCCTTCATAAAGAGGTGTATTAGATTGAAAGAATTATCAAGCAATGCTAAAGAAAAAATAGAAGTAGATAAAAACTTATTTGGAACAAAGAGATATGACTCCAAATATTTTGAAAGTGTAAATTATAAACATTTAAGAAATACATTATTAGATGAATTACCATACTATAATTTAGATATATTTAATTCTTTAAAACTAACAACTAACAAAGAAGTACTTTCATATGGAAGAAAGTTTGTACTTAAACATTTTGGAATGTCTGGAATAAATGTACCATATAATGAAAATGAAGAATTAAACACACTACTCATAAAAAATTATCCTAAACTAGAACCAGAATTATATGATGAAATAGTAGACTTTATTAATAAAAATCATAAAACTACATTTGTATATAATATACCTGTTAAATTTAATTTAGCAAAAGAATATGGCGGAGAAACTGAATATGAAACTTTTTCAAATAATTTACCACCAAAAGTTTATAAAAATTTAATACCAGTATATCATGAAATAAGATTAAATGGCATGACCGATGAACAAAAATATAATATATATGTTCATGAAATGGCTCATGCATTAATTGGATCTAGAAAAGGGTTTATTGAAAACACATTAAATGAAGAATTATTACCAATATTTATGGAAAAAGTTAGTGCATCAGAAATATCAGAATATAACTTTGATATAACTAACTTGCAAAGATTATTAGGCATAAAAAATGAAATAATTACATATGAACATAATAAATTTAATAATAAAAAAGAAGAATTTAGTGAAATATTATCTAAAAAATATATATTATCAGCAGTACTTGCATCTCATTTATTTAATATTTATTATAATAGTAATGAAAAAATAAAAAAAGAAATATTAAATTCTATAGAAGATATTTTAAAAGAAAATTGTACTTTAGAGGATGTACTAAGAAAATATTATATAAACACTGAAGAAGGAACTAAAATACTTGAAAAAGAATCTAAAATTTATACAAAAAAATATAAAAGCTATCAATCAAAATGATAACTTTTTATTTATCTTTTAACAGGAATCCATACAGTGTTATCTTTAGTAGTTCCAAAAAGCATACATATTATAACGAAAATTACTAAGACTATTAAAAACCAAAACCATCTATTCTTATAAAAACTTTTTTTCTTTTCCATAAATACTATTCTTTTCATAATTCAATTATATATAATAAATATATTTTATGCAACATATATAAAATAGACTTATCAACATTAATTGTGCATAAGTCTATTACTTTACAAACTTTTTATAAGATTTTTCCTCAGCATCTGTTGAAACAAATAAATTATCATTTTTCATAACATCATTCACTATTTCATCTCTAAATATAAAGGAATAGATATTGATAAGTTATGGTTTATATATTTAAAATCATTTTTTATATCTTCTGATTTTACAGATAAAAGTATCTTAAATTTAGTGAGATTTATATAATCTTCTTGCTATCTTTTATAAAATGTTTGCAAAAGAAAATAATTTTATATGTATAGATACATCTAAGAATATAGATAAGGTACTAGATGATGCATTTAATATGATAAAAGAAAAAGTAGTGTAAATTTATTTAATATCTTATTTTGATTATTTAATAATATACTTTTAAAGAAATAAAGTAACATGAAAACATTACAATTGTTATTTAAAAAAGCGCGCCACAGCCATGGCTATCAGTCCTAGACATTTATTATTTTATCATCTTTGTACTTAATATCAATACTTTAAATTTTGCCACCAAAAATGCGACCAGAAAAAGAAAAAAGATTTAGAAAAAACTCTAAATCCTTTATATACTAATGGCAGGGACAGTAGGAGTTGAACCCACATCAGCGGTTTTGGAGACCGACATTCTACCATTGAACTATGTCCCTAAGACATGTTAAGTATAACATACTAGGTATTTTAATTCAAGAAAAATAATGATATTATATTAATAGGGTTGATAATTTATGAAAAAAAGAAAAAAGAAAAAAATGAGTAAAGTAGTAAAAATAATTATAATGCTTTTGCTAGTCATACTAATTATTCTCCTAGCACTAGCTCTTACAAACGATGATTTAGAAGATGTGGTACCAAAGAAACATAAAAAGGAAAAAGAAGAACCTATTAGGAAAATAAATATAGTTAATGAAGATAGTGATAAAAGACCAATTGCAGTTATGATTGATAATAATGTTGGAAATAATAACCACTATGGACTGTCTGATGCCTATATAACATATGAGTGCATTGTAGAAGGCGGACTAACTCGTATAATGGCAGTATATAAAGATAAAGATGTAGAAAAAATAGGACCAATTAGAAGTTCAAGACATTACTTCTTAGATTATGCACTTGAAGAAGACAGTATCTATGCACATTATGGATGGAGCCCTTTTGCACAAAATGATATTAAAGCACTTGGTGTTAACAATATAAATGGATTAACAGATAATGCATACTATAGAGATAGAACCAAAAGAAGTCCACACAACGTATTTACATCAACTGAAAGACTATATAACTATGCAAAAGAAAAAGGATATAAAACAAGTTCAGATAATTGGCATCTACTAAATTATAGTGTGGATGAAATAAATTTATATAATAATGAAACTAACACTGGAAAAGTAGATGGAGTATTGCCTGCAAATAAAGTAGACTTTAATTTTTCAAGAAGTCAGTCTAGGACATATAATTATAATACTGATACAAAAATGTATGAAAGAATGATGAATGGAGTAAATCACACTGATGCTGAAACAGGAAACACTTTATCATATAAAAATTTAATTATAATAAAAGTTCCAAATAGAACATTAGATGACTATGGAAGGCAAGATTTAACAACAGTTGGAACACATGATGGATACTTTATAACAAATGGATATGCTGCACCAATTAGTGCTCAAAAATTGTCAAGAAAAGGAAAAACAAAATACACATATAAAAATGGAGAAGAAGTAAAATTTAATGATGGCAATACATTTATAGAAGTAATTCCAGTAAATAATAATATAGAAATAGAATAGGAGAACATAATGAAAATAGGAATATATGGAACAGGAGTATTTGCACTAGCTTTATCCAGCATATTAACTGATAATAAACATAGTGTAACACTCTATACTAAATTTAAAGAAGAAAAAGATGAACTTATAAAAAATAAAGGTAGCAAGCGCCTTCCTAAATATAAAATAAATGAAAAAATAAAAATAACAAATGATTTAGATGAAATGACAAAAGATAAAGATTTTTTAATAATTGCACTTCCAGTACCTTTTATAGAAGATGCACTAAAAAAAAGTAATTTGAAAGATGCATCTGACATTTTAATAGCATCTAAAGGAATAACAAAAGATAAACTTTTAGTATCAGAACTTGTAAAAAAATACACAAGTGGTAGCACTGGAGTAATATCAGGTCCTACATTTGCAAGTGATGTTGTCACGAAAAAGCCTTTATCATTTACAGTGGGAGTAGAAAGTGATGATTTCAAAAGTAAAATAAATCTAGCATTTAAAAATGACTATGTAAAACTAGAATATAAAAAAGATATAGAAATAATTGAACTTTTGGGATCTATTAAAAATGTTTATGCAATAATAAGTGGTATGCTTGATGGATTAGGAGCAACTACAAGCACTAAATCTCTTTTCATGACAGAAGCT
The DNA here is from genome assembly GCA_900319955.1 of uncultured Eubacteriales bacterium. Classification (GTDB taxonomy): domain Bacteria; phylum Bacillota_I; class Bacilli_A; order RF39; family UBA660; genus UBA2730. The sequence goes on from ONQM01000013.1 coordinate 24,206, forward strand.
ATTAAAGAAGAAGAAAAAATATCAGATAACTTTGGCGGATTAAGAGATGATGCAATATCTTTTGCAGGAGTTGGAGACTTAATACTGACATGTGGAAGCACTGAAAGCAGAAACTATTCATTTGGAAAAATAATTGGAGAAAAAGGCATAAATGCTGCTAAAAACTATTTGAAAGAAAATACAGTTGAAGGATACGACACAATAAATAACATTGCAGAGTTAGTGTTATATGGGAAAATAGAATCTAAATTAATGGAAAATCTTATAAATATATTAAATGGGGTGTGTCAACCAGAAAGAATAATAGAAACTTTAATGACTAATTAATTGAAAAAGTGTTATAATACTTATATAAAATAAGAAAGGAAGTATACATATGGAAAGAATTAAAAAATTAATGAAATCATTTTATAAGTCATCTATTGCAACATCAATAGTATTACTAATAATAGGAGTGCTTTTATTCTTTAGATCAGAAGAAGCAATTATAGGACTTGCATATATAATAGGAACAATACTTTGTGTTCTTGGTATAGTTGCAGTTGTAATGTTCTTTAAAGATAGTTCAGAGAATATTAAAAATGATTTAAATATAGTTTATGGAATAGTAAGTCTAATACTTGGAATACTTGTAATAGTAAATCCAAATGCAATTGCAAAACTAATACCATTTATAGTAGGTATAATAATACTTATAAATAGTGCAATAAAGATAACATACTCTATAGAAGCTAAAGATAGTGGAGATGAAATTTGGAAATCTTCTTTAATAATGGCAATAATTAGTCTAATATGTGGAATAATAATATTATTTAATCCATTTGAAACAAGTGTTGTAGTATTTAAAGTAATAGGAGCATTTATTATACTTTATTCTATACTTGATTTAGTATATATGTTCGAAGTAAAGAAAGAAGTAAAAAACATTGAAGAAGATGTAGATGACATAAAAAATGAAGTAAAAGAAACTGTTAAAGAAATAGTAAATGAACCTATTGAAGTAGATGAAGAAGACATAAAAGTAGAAGATGCAAAAGAAGAAAAAGAAGAAAAAGAAGAAAAGAAAGACAAAGAAGACAAAAAGAAAAGTACTAGTCCAAAGAAAAAAACAACATCAAAAGGAGCAAAAAGTACAAAAACAAAAAAAGACACAAAGAATAAATAGTTAGGGTGAAGATTATGAAAAGTCTAGAATTAATAGCATTATCAGAAAATTTAAACAAAATAAATGATGATTTTAATGCATGGACTAATAAACTTACAAGTAATGGTTTTGTAGCAGGAATAATTACTGTCATAGTATTCATAATACTTTGCATAATTGTAAATAATATAGCAAACAAGTGATAAAACACTTGTTTTTATTTGCAATAATTATAAAAAAATTATATAATACTAGAGAAACGAGGTTATAATGGAGAAATTAGAAATAGGCAAACGCTATGAAATCCAAAGTTATAAACACGATGGAACAATTCATAGAGCGTGGGATGAAGCTGTTCTACTTGAAATCCATGATAACTATCTAATATTTGGAAATGATAAAACAAAAGTTACAGAGTCAGATGGCAGAAGCTGGAGAACAAAGGAACCAGCAGTACTTTATTTTTTCAAAAACAGTTGGTTCAATATAATAGGACAACTAAAGAAAAATGGGATATATTACTACTGTAATATTGCAACACCATTTATTATTGAAGATAACGTAATTAAATATATTGATTATGATCTAGACTTAAGAGTATTTCCTGATGGAGCATTTAAAGTATTAGATAGAGGAGAGTATGCATATCATAAAGAACTTATGCATTATAGTGATAAACTAGATTTTGTATTAAAAGGTGAACTCACTAATCTAATTAACATGGCAAGGAAAAAAGAACTTGCTTTTATCCATGAAAACATAAGATATTATTACAGAAAGTATAGAAAAATGAAGAAAAAACACTAAAATGTGTAAAAACTTCATTTTTTTTTAAAAAAATTAAAAATTCTGTTGACATAGTAATTAAAAACTGCTATATTAATAAACGTGCTGAAGAGAGCGTTTAAATATAACGAAAAAGAAGTATTTTAAAAAAAATAAAAAACTTTCAAAAAAATGTTGACAATAAAAAAGTCATCTGTTATAGTAGTAAGCGTGCTTGGAAAAGCACAAAAAAATATATCAAAAAAACTTTAAAAAAAGTAAAAAAAAGTGTTGACTTAAAAAGAAATATTTGATATATTATTAATGCACTGCACAAAGCAGTAGATGATCTTTGAAAACTAAGCAAAACGTTGATTCAATGAGAGTAAGCTAAGATTAAATTCAATTTTTTATGAGAGTTTGATCCTGGCTCAGGATGAACGCTGGCGGCATGCCTAAGACATGCAAGTCGAACGAGGTTGCCCAATGAAGATTGAGTGCTTGCACAATTTCTGATTTGGATTACAACCTAGTGGCGCAAGGGTGAGTAACACGTAGGTAATCTGCCTCTGGGATTGGAATAACAGTTAGAAATGATTGCTAATACCAAATTAAATAATAGATGGTACGCTTTCTATTATTAAAAGAAGCCTTTAAAGCTTCACCTAGAGATGAGCCTGCGGCGTATTAGCTAGTTGGTGGGGCAATGGCCTACCAAGGCAACGATGCGTAGCCGACCTGAGAGGGTGATCGGCCACACTGGGACTGAGACACGGCCCAGA
>ONQM01000072.1 GCA_900319955.1 uncultured Eubacteriales bacterium
AATGAATAAAAAATATCCACCTATTGTTGGAAAATGCAAGGAAAGATTAGACAATGGTACTTGTCTAGGCTGTAATAGATTAGAGCTATATGAGTTCACTGGAGATGATGATTGCCCACTATTTAGAGATGAACAAATTGAAATTAATGAAAAAGGAGAAATAAAATGATTATTGTTAGTCAAGATAAGAAAAACGTAGTAAATTTTGAAAATATAGTTAGGATAAGTACATATTATGGAAAGTATTTTGAAATATATGCTACATTTTATAATGAAGAAAGTATTATGTTAGGAAAATATAATACAGAAAACAGAGCAATAGAAGTGCTAAATGAGATTATAAATTCTGAAAAAATGGTAAAATATGAAATGCCAGAGGAATAAAAATTATGTTTTTGCTAATAAGGAAAAACATAAAAAAGCTAATAAATTTGAGAAATTTTCTCAAAAAGGAGCAAAAAATGAGTTTTGATAAAGCTATTGAACATAAAAAAGAACATAGAAAGCAATATAGAGGTGCAAAGCTAGTAGATGTTTTTTGCAGAAACCATGGAGCGTGTCCGTGGTGCAGAGAAAACAGACAATATAAGAACTTAAAAAGGATAGAGCAAGCAAAAAGTAAAGAAAATGAAGAAAAATAGCATATATTTGAGAAAAAATCTCAAAAATAGATAAAAATAAACAAAAAATACAACATTATATCAAATTAATACATAAGTTGTTGAACATTGATACAAAATGTATGAAAAGGAGGAATAAAACAATGTTAAGTGATGAAGAAAATAAAATGTTAGAAATTTTTAAAAAAGAAGTAGAAAAAGAGCAAAATGAATATGAACAAGTTAATGAATACACAAAATTTTATTATAATAATCACAAATTTATTTTAAATTTAATCGAAAAACAATCTAAAGAAATAGAAGAATTAAAAAAACCAAAATATGTTATTAATTGTAAAACAAATGAAATAACAAAATTAACTAATGATTTTGTAAGTAAAGACAAAATAAAAGAAATATTGGAAATAGAAGAAAAAATTGATAACGAGAAATTATTAAGTTTATTGCAAACAATAGTAGATGAAAATGCAAGATTAGAAGATATAGAAGATAGAAAAGTACAAATTGAATATAACAATGTATTTAATAAAGGTGTAAAGGTCAGTAGAAGATAAAATAAAAGCAAAAATAGAAGAAGTAAAAGATGGAACTTATGATGCTAAAATAGTTTTACAATCACTTTTAGAAAAGGAGTAGATATGTGGGATATGAAGATTTCGAAATAGGAGATAGAGTTGGCAGATTTTATGGAGATACAATTGAAAAAGCAACAGTAATTGACATACAAAATGGTTTATATTTATTAAAATTTGACAATAAAGATTATGAAGATTTACTTTGTGATGAAGAAAAAATATTTAAAATAGAGGAGGACTAATCTATGGAAAATGAAAGTTCTTACAAAAATGTGATAAACCATATAAAAAGTGATTAGAAAAATGTGAAAGGAAAGATTAAAGATGAAAGTAGATATATATAATACAGATAAAAAATACAATATAATTTATGCAGATCCGCCATGGCAGTATAAAGTTTGGTCAAGAGATACAGGACTAGGAAGAAGTGCTGAAAGCCATTATTCAACAATGAAAAAGGAAGATATACAACTATTACCTGTTGATAAGATTACAGCGAAAGATGCAGCATTATTCTTATGGGTAACATACCCTTGCTTAGAGGAAGGACTTGAACTTGTAAAAAAATGGGGATTTACATATAAAACTTGTGCATTTAGTTGAATTAAGTTTAATAAAAAAAATAATACACCTTTTGTAGGTATGGGCTATTATACAAGAGCAAATAATGAAATATGCTTGTTAGCAACGAAAGGACAACCTTTAAAGAGAATAAGTAAATCTGTAAGACAAGTTGTTTTTTCAAAAATAAGAGAACACAGTAGAAAGCCAGATGAAGTAAGACAAAGAATTGTTGACCTATTTGGAGATTTACCACGAATAGAATTGTTTGCAAGACAACAAGTAGAAGGTTGGGATTGTTGGGGAAA
>ONQM01000006.1 GCA_900319955.1 uncultured Eubacteriales bacterium
GGTCTATGGAGAAACCATTAGGGTTCTGTGAAGTAGAAAAAGAAGTCCGTGAGGACTTCTAAGTGATTAATAAATTTATTTATTAATTACTTTTGTTCTACATGATGGTTGATTTAAGTACATTTAGTAAAGCCCAAAATAAAATAAATGATATTCCTCTTACAGATGATGTATTAAATGCTTTATCTTTGACTCTTGAAAATATAAAGAATAATAACAATAGTGTAATTTTAAGATTTGTTTATGATAAGAATAGTGATGGAATAAAAGATGATGAAGGAATGCTTTCAGAAAATGGTAAAAGATATGTTGAACCATCAATTGATATGATAATAAATCATATTAAATCCTTAAAAGATATATTCTATAAATATGATAGTACAATTTATTTAATTGAAATGGGTTTCTTTGGAGATTATGGAGAGCTTCATGGAAGTTCAATGTGCACTGAAGATAATTTTAATAAAGCACTTGATGCTCTTTTAGATTCAACACCAGAAAATGTTAATATATCAGTAAGAACACCTAGTCAGATTTTATCATATGCAGAATATAAAGGCGATACTAATTTAGATATTCAAAATATAAATAAATTTGTAACAGATAAGAGTATGAAATCATATAGAATCGGAATATATGATGATGGATATTTAGGATCAAACAGTGATTTAGGTACATATAAAGACAGAAATATTGAACTAGATTTCTTAAAATTGCAAACTCTTCATACAGCATTTGGTGGTGAAGCCGTTATTAATGTAGATAATACTATATCACTTGATGGTACTAAATACATGAATAAATATAGTGATGTATCTAATTTAGAAAATGAAGTATTAGAAACTCATACTGATTTTTTAAATTATGAATGGAATAACAAATTACATAATGAATGGAAAAATAGAAAATATAATGGTAATAATGCTTACTTAAAAAGTTTAGAAAATTATACTGAATATGATTTCATAAATGAACATTTAGGATATAGATACTTGTTAAACAATTATAATATAGAAAATATAAATAATAATTTAAATATAGATTTAGAAATTGCTAATACTGGATTTTCTAATATAAAAAAGAATAAGAATATAGAAATATTAATAACAGATTTAGATAATAACATAATTTATGATTATAATTTAAATTATGATATAAAAAATATATTAGGTAATGATATAGATAATATAAAATTTAATATAAATCCTAAAATAGATGATGGTAATTATAAAATGTTTATTAGACTCTCTTCAGGAATCCTTAATAATGGAAGAATGTATTTACCAGTTAAATTTGCTAATAAAGATATTTGGAATGATGAATTAGAAGCTAATTATATAGGGAAGTTTAACTATAAAAGAGAAGTAAAGAGTAACCCTAAAAGTAATAATGAAAATATTAGTAATAATACTAATACAAATTATAATAATAACTATACTAATAAAGAAAGTAATGAAAATAGAGTAAATAAAGAAAAGAGTAGTAATAACACAAGCACCAATAATGTAGCTACTAATGATTCATCTTATAAAGACACATTAGTAGAAAGCTATGATACTACTAGTACATATGATAAAGAAGACTATAATAATGTAAAATCTTTTAATGAAAAGAATAATATCACAAAAGAAAAAGAAAGTAAGGTAAATAAAATAATTTATTTTGTAATTTCATCTATTCTTTTATTTGGAATTGGTGTAATATTATATGTGTATAGAAAATTCTGGGAGGTTTAATTTTAAATGAATAATGATAAATTAATTGATTTAGGTAATTCTAATTTTGTTTATACAAAAAGTGAAACAAATAATTCTAAACATAGTGGAGAGTCTTATATACTAGATTTAGATACTCCAAACATTTTAAAATTTTCATCAGGCACTGATATTAAATTAATAAAAAAAGTAAGTGATGATGAAATAGTTGTTGTTCTTTCTAATTCACGTGATACAAACTATAAAAAAAATGATAATGATTTTAAACATTATAAATTAAATAAGAATGGAATAAAAGAAATATATAGTTGTACATTTAATCCAGGAAAAATAATTAATCCAAGAGAAATAATAGTTAGAAATACAAATACTTTTCTACTTACAAATGCTGATAGAAAAACATGTGCATATAATTCAGATTTAAAAACTAATATAGAAGCAGATAGAATTGAAAAAAAGATAATTAAAAATGAAAGCGAAGAAAAAGAAATACTTGATGCAACATCTTATATAAAAAGGGGAAATATATCAGATATGATTAAATTCTATATTGATCCTAAAAGCTTTGATGTAAAAGGATTTTATTCAAGAATTATTGACTCATTTAAATTTTATACCGATCCAAATAGTCTTGATATAAAAGGATTTAATCTTAATATTGAAGATATTAATAAAATATGTAATAGTGATGCAACATTTATACCAGTATATACAGAAAAAGAATTAAATGATGATGAAGAATATAAAAAAATAGAGACTAAAGGTGAAAAATTTAAATATAGACTTAAAAAAACTTATGATAATAAAATAGAAAAATACTTAAATATACTTCATATGATGGAAAAAACAGATTCTTATGAAAGAGAAAGTAAAGCTGAAAAAATACTTACTTTAAAGTATTTTAATAAATAGGAGAGAGTTTATGGAAAATAATAAAAAGAATAAAAAGATAGTAATTATATCATTTTTCGTAATACTTGCACTTATTTGTTCACTTGGATTATTTATATATATGACAAGTGTATCTGAAAGTAATAAGACTATAGATAATAAAACATATAATAAAGGCAAAAAGATAGATTTAAATAAATGTTTAGATGATAGTGATAGTGTATTTAAATTAGACAGCAATAAAATAGATGGACTTTCTATATCCTATGATGACAATAAAGTTTATTTAAATATTGATGCTAGTAAGTTTTCTAATAATGTATTAAGTACTAATGAAAAATACGAAATAAGTGGAATAAGTAAGAAAGATATAAAAGAATATTTAATAGATGGAATAGGACAGGATTATAAGGGTACTATAATATTCTTTTTAACAAAGGATGGAACTATTAAATATTTTAAACTGTTTAAGACTATTAATAATAATTTAAATTTAATAAATAATAAATTTAATGTAGAAGATGTTTATGGCTTAAAAAATATTATAAAATTATATGGAGCTTCTGTAACACTTAAAAAAGGAATTGGAGGATACCACACAACCCTTGCATCTTTAAATGATGGATCATTTTATAATTTAGCAAAAGAAATAGATAAAATTCCAGATACGTCAAAATGTTTAAATGATAATGAAACTAATTTTAGCAATTTAAATGATACTAATTATATAGATGGACTTTCTGTGTCATATAATAATGATGATGTTTATTTAAATATTGATAATAGTAAGACAACTAATAACACTATTTTCTTCAAAAGTGGTGCATACAAAGTTAATAATATAAGTGAAAAAGAAATAAAGAAAGTATTTATTGGGGGAATAGGACAGGATATGTCTGGAACTATTATTACATTCTTAACAAATGATGGTAATATTAAATACTTTAGATTATTTATGAATTTAAATTCTTATAACACATTAGATGGAACATTTAATGCTATTTCAGTAGATAACTTAAAGAATATTAATAATTTATATAGTGCTAATGCTTATACAAAAGGTGAGGGTGCAACTGGATACACTACAATACTTGCAAGCCTAAAAGATGGATCATTTTATAATTTATCAAAAGTAATTAATATAGAAGAAACAAAAGAAATAGATTTAACTAAATGTTTAAACGATAATAAAGAAATGAATTATTCTAATTTAAGACAAGATACTGGTGATTATGGTGCAAATGTCACATATAGTGGGGATACAGTTAATATTGAAATAAATAATAGTAAACTTTCAAATAATGCAGCAAGTATAAAAGATGGAGTATATAAAGTAAATGGTATTACTAAAAGTGAAATAAAGAAATATTATGTATCTGATATTGGACAAGATTACACAGGAGATACTATTTTCTTCTTAACAAATAATAATGAAGTTAAATATGTCAAATTAATCAACTCATATAACTTAAATATTAATAATGGATCTTTTACAGCATTAAAATTAAATGGTATTTCTAATGTTATTGATTTTTATACATCAGATGCAACATATAAAAACAATATGTTAGGTGGACATATGACAGTACTTGCAAGCCTACAAGATGGATCATTTTATAATTTAGAGAAAAATATAAATTAACTATACGTAAAAAGAAAATATTTTCTTTTAAAAGTTAAGAATATTTGTTATAATTTTATTAGAATAAAGGGATGTGTTTTTATGAATAACGATAATAAGCTTTATATATTTAAGTTTAGTGCAACAGACTTTGCAAATAAGAAAGCATCAGGCTTTCTTTTAGCAACTTCTAAAGATGAGTGTGAACTTGTTTTGAGTGTACTTGGATATAAGAATTCATCTGTTAAACCTATTGGAAAAAATGAAAAGCAACCTGATTTAAAGAAGAAAGTTGACACAAAAGAGCTTGTTAATGATTTTTCTACACTTTCAAATGATCTTGCTGGTAACAAGAGCTTACTTGATAGTATAGTTGATACTTCTCACAAATCTAAAAATAACAAAGAAATATTTGAACAGATGACATATTTTATTTATAGAGGAGATACACTTGCAGGTGCTATGAAGAAGATGGGAGATGCATTCCCAAAAGAAATAATAGACGAAATAAGTTTAGGTGAACTTTCTGATGATCTTTCAAATCACTTAAATGTCATTATAAATAAATATGGATCAACTAAGAATATAAAAGAACAAGATAGTGGAGAAGAAGAAGAAATAGAAGGCATTGATATTCATGATGACTCAGAAAAAATAGCAGAAGACTATAAAAAAAGAATGTATCCTTTTAAGTATACTGCAATAGATGAAAATGGAAAGAAAAAAACTGGATACTTTGATGCAGAATCAATTGATGATTGTACACACTTTCTAGAGCACTCTGGTTTTACTAAAATACACGTTGAGCCAAGAAAAAGTTATGATGTACAAATAATTCTTAATAATAAAATAAATTTATCATCAATTGCATTTGACTTAACACAATTATCTACTTACCTAAAAGCAGGTATTCCTCTTGTTGATGCAGTTGACATACTTGCAAAGCAAACAACTAACATTGTAAATAAAACTGCCTATAGTAGACTTGAATATGATCTTTTAAAGGGTGATAACTTATCAACTGCAATGCTTCATCAAGGCGATGTTTTTCCAAAACTATTAATTAATATGATAAAATCTGCTGAAATGACTGGAGATTTATCATCAGTCTTAGATGATATGGCAGAGTATTATGAAGATGCTGCACAGACTAAAAAGTCAATTAAAAGTGCAATGACATATCCACTTTTCGTACTTTTGCTAGCAGTAGTTGTTCTTGTATTCATGCTTCTTGAAATAGTACCTCAGTTTGTAACTCTTTATCAAACAAATGATGCAGAACTACCTGCAATTACAACTTTTGTTATGAATGCAAGTGATAACTTAGTTAACAACTGGATGTATATTTTAATAGGAATAGTATCTGTTGTAACAGTGTTTATTGTATGCTACAAAAATATAAGAAATTTTAGAAAAGGCATTCAAACATTTTTAATGCATGTACCTGGTATTGGAAAATTAATTATATATAATGAAGTATATAACTTTACAAAAACATTTGCATCACTTATAAACCATGGAGTATTTATAACAGATAGTATGCAAATTTTATCAAATATCTCAACTAATGAAGTTTATAAAGATTTAATTAAAAAGACTATGATAAATCTTGCTAAAGGAAATAAAATATCAGATTCATTTAAAAATGAATGGGCATTTCCAATGGTTGCTTACCACATGTTAGTAACAGGTGAATCAACTGGTCAGCTTGGTCTAATGATGGAAAAAGTATCAGAACATTATAAACAACTATATAAATCAATGACAGATCAATTTAAGAGTATGATTGAGCCTATCATGATTGTTTTTGTTGCAGGAATCGTTGGAGTAATACTATTATCAATAGTAACACCAATGTTTGGTATGTATGATCAAATAAAATAGAAAGGAAGAGATAAATATGAACACAATATACATACTCTTCTTTTTCATTTTAGGTAGTATTTTAGGATCTTTTTATGCAGTAGTTGGAGAGCGTCTTCCTAAAAAAGAAAATTTTATAAATTCTAGATCACATTGTGATAGTTGTAATCATACACTTAAATTTATTGATATGATACCAATAATTTCATATATCATATATAAAGGAAAATGTAAGTACTGTGGCAAGAAAATACCTAAACTTCTATTTGTTTCAGAGCTTGGAACAGGCATTTTATTTGCAGTTTCATTTTATAGTTTTGGATTTAGTTTAGACTTGCTAATAGCACTAGGCACTGTATCACTTTTTATAATAGTACTCGTTAGTGACTTAACATATCTTGTAATACCAGATGAAGTATTAATATTTTTTGGAATATATTTTATAATGCTTGATTTATTAAAGTATGGGCTTTCTGGAACATCAAGAAAAATAGTAGGAGCATTTTTCTTATTTCTTCTAATGTATTCGATATCACTACTTGGAAAAGCAATATTTAAAAAAGATGCATTAGGTGGAGGAGATATTAAACTAATGTTTATATTTGGGTTGGTACTAGAGCCAATTTTAGGGGTATTAGTAATCTTTATAGGAAGTTTAATAGCACTTCCAGTTGCAATATATATACTAAAAAAGAATAAAGATCATGTAGTTCCTTATGGACCATTTTTAACGCTTGCATTCTTAATTATTTATTTTAGTAAGATAAATGTAAAAGACATAATTAATTTTTTAACAATATAATAGGTTTGATACCTATTTTTTTCTTTGATTTATTTGACAGTATGAGCATTTTATGATATCATCAATATGTTTGAAGCCTCTCTTCAAACCGCATTGAAAAGGTTATAAAACTATTACTAGTACCTTAAAAGCGAGTCTTAAAGTATTAAAAAAAAGGAGGTATATGAATGAAAGCTGTTATAAAAGTTGGTGGAAAGCAATATTACGTAGCAGAGGGCGATGAAATTTATGTTGAAAAACTTAATGCAGAAGCTGGATCAACTGTTGAATTTAATGAAGTATTAATGCTTGATAGCAAAGTTGGTAACCCTTATGTAAATGGTGCTAAAGTTCTTGGTGAAGTTGTAAAAAATGGTAAAAACAAGAAAATAACAATCTTTAAATATCATAATAAAACAACTTCAAGTCGTAGAAAACAAGGACATAGACAACCATACACTAAAATTAAAATTACTAAGATTGAAGCATAATTATGATAAAAGTAACTATTAAAGAAAAAAATGATAATATCGATAAAATTACTATAAAAGGTCATGCACTTTTTGATGACTATGGTAAAGATATTGTCTGTAGTGCAGTAAGCAGTATAGTAACAACTACTATAAACTGTGTACTTGCTTTAAAAGAAGATGGTTTAAAGTATAACTCTAAAGAAGGATTTGTAGAGATTACTGATATAAAAGGAGAAAGTTCCTTTAAACTTATTAACGTAATGATAACAATGCTTAAAGAGTTAGAAAATAACTATCCTTCAAATATTAAAATAGGGAAGGAGTGTTAATATGACATTTATGCATCTTAATATACAATTATTTGCACATCATAAAGGACAAGGTTCTACTTCAAATGGTCGTGATTCTGCAGGACGCAGATTAGGTGCTAAAGCTGGCGATGGTGAGTTTGTTAGTGCTGGCTCTATTCTTTATCGTCAAAGAGGAACAAAGATTTTTCCTGGTAACAATGTAAGAAGAGGAAATGATGATACACTTTTTGCAACAGTATCAGGAACAGTTAAATTTGAACGTTTAGGTAGAAATAAAAAACAAGTATCTGTATATGCTAAATAAGAGCTTTTTAGGTGAGCTCTTTTTTTCTTTATTATAATTTAACCACACAGGGTTAAAGAAATCATCAAAAATATCTAAAATTAATCTGGGTGATTCTTTATGAAAATTGCTGAGGCTATATCTAAAAGATTATTAAATATTTGTAATGAAAGAAATATGTCTATAAATAAACTTGCATCTATTTCATGTTTAACTCAAAGTGCAGTTGAAAATATAATATCATGTAATTCTCGTAATCCTAAAATATTAACAATATTTAGAATATGTGATGGACTTGGTATTAGTTTAAAAGAATTCTTTGATGATGATCTATTTGAAAATATTAATAGAGAAGACTAATTATACTTAAAATATCAAATAAATTATGTTATTATATTATTATAAACATTTGAAGGTGATATAATTGACATTTTTATATGATGGTATTTATTATGATGTAATAGTAGATAAAAAAGCATCTACTAAGAATACATATATTAGAGTAAAAGATGATCTAAATATATATGTTACAACAAATATATTTACAAGTGATAGATATATAGAAAAACTTCTTAAAGATAATTATAAATCTATTTGTAAAATGATTGATAAAGAAGCAATTAAAATAGATAATAATAGTGATTTTAATTATTTAGGTAGAAGCTATAAAATAGTTTATGGTGATTACAAAAATATTACATTTAATGATGATAAAGTATATATAAGTAAAGACTTTGATATAGATAAATGGTATAAAAAAGAAGCTAAAAAGTTATTTTTAGAGCACTTAAATTATTATTATGATAGATTTTCTAGGAATATTCCATATCCACCTTTAAGAATTAGAAAAATGACAACTAGATGGGGAGTATGTAATACTAAAAGTCATGTAATAACACTTAATTTAGAATTAATAAAAAGAGATACCAAATATCTGGATTATGTAATATGTCATGAGCTTTCTCATTTAGTTGTTGCAAATCATTCTAAAGCTTTCTGGAGCGTTGTTGGAGAAAACTACCCTTATTATAAAGAAGCAAGAAGAGACATGAGACTTTTTTAAAAAGATATGATAATATATAACTGCAGGTTTAATTATGATTGAATATTGCAAAAAAGAAGAAGGTATAATTGAAAGCAATAGATAAGTATATTGAGAAGAAAAAAAATATTAGCATCTAGTCTCCTAGATGCTTTTATAGTATCATATTTGAGCTAATGCCTTGATTTTTAAAGGAATTTGTGGTATAATCTACTAACAATTGATGAGGGGGAATGGTTATGGATATTAATATGTATAATGTATTTATGAAATTATCAAATGGTATTGAAAATGATAATAATCCTTATAAATATTTAGGATTAAAAGAAGGATCAAGTATTGAAGAGTGTTATGATGCTTATAATTTTATTAATGCTTCTTTAATAACTCTATATGAAAGAATACCATCAATTAGAAATGAATATATAAATATGACAAAGAATTTAGATGTAGCATATAATTATATTTCACATGATAAAAAAGAAATAGATGAAAATAAAGAAGAAAAAATTAACATTTATGATATATTTAGAAAGCTAAATAAGAATAATTCTGATTCACCTTATGATTATTTAGGTGTTGATTCTAATGCATCAGAATATAAATGTACTTTCTATTATAATAGAATAAAAAACGAAATAATAAAATTTTATAAGAAAAATAAGCCATTAGAAGATGTATGTATTAGAATGCTTGGAAGTTTAGAAAACGCATATGGTGAAGCAATATCTAATAAAGATTCATCTGCACTAAAAAAATAATTCTTGAAAGCATTGATTTTTAAAGGACTTTGAGGTATAATAAGTGACGTTATCTTGAATGGGGGATTTAATATGAAAAATAAGATTTTAACTATTTTATTTGCTACTTTACTTACAGTAGCATTTATTCCAACTTATGTTTTTGCAGAAGATGGTACTAAGAGTGTACCAAATACAATTAATTTAACTAGTTCAACAGGAGTTCCAGGATACATTACAAATGAGGCAGATGGTAATAAAACTATTACATTCGGAACTAAAACAATGAAAGATGGAACACTTGTATACTGCCTTGATTATGCTAAACAAACAACAGTAAATACAACGGCAACATTAAAGAAAGAAATGGATGCTGGTATGGCATATTTAATGCAAAATGGATATCCAAATAAATCATTTACTGGTAATAAAAATATTGATTATTATATTACCCAAGTTGCAGTTTATTGGTATCTAGATGAAACAACAGGATCTAAAAACTTAACAGATAGTTTTAAAACTACAGATAGTGATCCTAAAAATTTAAGACCAACTATTAAAAAATTAGTTGATGATGCAGTAGCTGCTAACAAGAAAGGCTATGTTGATCCTACACTTTCTCTAAGTGTAAGTAATAGTAACCTAACACTTAATAGTGATAATACTTATTTTATAAGTGATGAAATTAATGCAAATGCAAATAATAGTTATACAGTAACACTTGATGGTGCTCCAGAAGAATCATTTGTTGCGGACATTAATGGAAACAAGAAAGATACATTTAATGCAGGAGAAAACTTTAAAGTTTATGTTCCTGTAAATAAAGATGGTGGTGCTGATGCTTCATTTAAAGTAAATGCAGTATCAACTGGAACTATTTATAAAGTATATCAGTATGATCCAGCAGACTCAAGAGAGCAATCTCTAGTAACACCTATTCTTTATCCAGAAAGTAAAACAGTAAATGGAAATGTAGTACTTTCACTTACATATCCAAAAGTTGTTGTTCCAGATACATCATCATCAAGTATAATTTTCTACATAATTGGTGCTTTACTTATATCCTCAGGAATAGTTTTAACAGCACGTTATGCTAAGAATAAATAATAGAAAAAGAAAAGAGGACGGAAGTAAAGTTACTATAGTAATTACTATATTAATTTTACTTGGAAGTTTTCTTTTTTCATATAATTATATAGAGGAGAAGAAAACATTAGTATATGACTTTAAGACTGATAAAGAAGAACAAGAAGAAGAGATTAAACCAGATGAAGCTATAGAAAAAAAAGAAGAACCTGTAGAAGAAGTAAAACAAGATTCTTCTCAAAAAAGTGTTAAAACATATGCTCCAACATATGATTATATAGGGTATCTTGAAATACCCAAAATAAGTTTAAAAAGAGGATTTGTAAGTATTGATTCAAAATATAATAATGTAGAAAGAAACATATATATAGTTAACGGTTCTAACTATCCAGATACAGAAAATGGAAACTTCATAATAGCAGGACATTCAGGAACTGGTTGGAAGGCATTTTTTAAAAATTTATATAAATTAAATGTTGGTGATGAAGCTATTGTTACATATAATGGTGTTAAATATACTTATAGAATAGCAAACATTTATAATCAAAAGAAAACAGGTAGTGTTGGAATTTATAGAGATTATAATAAAAAGACACTAACACTTATTACATGTACTAAGGATAGTAAAGATGCTCAGACAATTTACATTGCATATATAGAAAGTGAGACAAACATTTAGAAAGGGGGGAAAATAATTATGACAACAATTTCTATGCTTGATAAATTAAAAACAGTTTTTACTTTATCAGATAATATATTTAACATTGTCATAATTGCATTTTTAGCATTTATTAGTTTTCTTTTCATAACAACCAATAAGAATAATGCTAAAGATAGTCGTAAAGCATATATAGCATTATATGCAATACTTTTTGCAGTTATTTTAATAAGATATTATGATTCAATCCCAATAATGTTTGATTATTTTATGGATAATGTATTTAGTGTAATATACTTTCCAAATATAGCAGTATATATTGGTGCAATAATATTTGCAAACATAATAATGCTGATAAGCATATTTTCAAGTAAAACACATAAATATATAAAGCCTATTAATGTTATTGTTACAAGCACTCTTGATTATATATTTATATTATTTATAAATTTAGTTAATAATAAAAAGATAGATGTATTTAATATAGATGATTTATATAGTAGCAAAGATATTCATAGTCTAATAGAACTTTCTAGTAACATATTTATATTATGGTTATCATTTTTAATAATATTTAAAATAGTTTCTTTAATAATAGACAAGAAAAATGAAAAGGAAGTAACAAATATTACTGTTGAACATATTGGAGAAAGAAAAGAAGAAAATAAAAAATCCATAAATGTTCCAGACAGTATTATTTTAACCCATACACCATTAATAATAAAAAGAGAAGAGGCACCTATTAAACCTAAAGAAGATACAAGTATGTATGATGGTATGTTTACAGTAGATGATTATAAAACAGTACTTGAAATACTAAAAGAAAATAAAAATAAGAAAAAGGAAGAGAAAAATAACTATAATGTAAAAATAACTGAGACACCTAAAAAGTATAAAGAAGATGTAAAAGATCTTCTAAGTTTATATAAATAGAGTCATAGTAATTGACTCTATTTTATTGTATAATAATTATGGTGATGATAGATGAATAAAAAAGAGGTAATAAAAAAAATAAATGCATCAGGTCTTGATAAGACAAAAATAATAATTCTTTCAGGAGCATCACTTGTACTTCAAGGTGTAGTAGAAAAGTGTCATGATATAGACCTTTCATGTGAGAAAAACTACTATGATTCTTTAAACTGGAAAGAAGAAAGAAACAAACTTGGAAACTATATAAAAACAAATGATGTATTTGAAATAGGACCTAATCTATTTGATATTAAAAATACAAAAGTAGTTGAAGGCTATCATGTTGCAAACTTAGAAAGTTGTCTTAAATTTAAAAAATATATGAATAGAGAAAAAGATCAGGAAGCAATTAAAAGACTTGAAAAGATTCTAGGTGATAAAAGGTGCTAGCATTAATAACAGGTGCATCTTCTGGAATAGGAAGAGATATATCTAAAGTTCTTGCAAGTAAGAAATATGATGTTATACTTGTTGCAAGATCTAAAGAAAGATTAAATGATACAAAAAAAGAAATAGAAGATAAGTATAAAGTAAGTGCTTATGTTTATGTATGTGATCTAACAGATAGATCTAAAGTATTTAATTTGCATGATGATATAATAAAAAGATTTAAAAAGATAGATATACTTGTAAATGATGCAGGATTTGGACTATTTGGAGAGTTTACCAAAACTGATATAAATAAAGAACTAGATATGATAGATACAAATATAACTGCACTTCATATTCTAACAAAATTATTTCTAGAAGATATGGTGAAAGAAAATAGTGGACATATACTTAATATTGCATCAATCGCAGGCTTTATGCCAGGACCATTAATGTCAACATACTATGCTACTAAATCATATGTTGTAAGACTTTCAGAATCAATAAGACATGAACTCATTATGAAAGGATCACGTGTTAAAATATCACTTCTTTGTCCAGGCCCAGTTGCAACAAACTTTAATAAAACAGCAAATGTAAGATTTAACCTTATAGAAGAAGATAGTATGATACTTGCAAAATACACAGTTGATAAGATGGAACATGGAGTATTCTATATATATTCTAACTTATTTATTTTTATCTCAATTGTATTTGCAAAATTACTTCCAAGTGAGGTTATGGCATCAATTACATATTTTATGCAAAGAAAAAAGAAATAAAAATATTTTAATATAATATATATTGACAGGTTGCTTAGATGGATAAAAGATTTAAAAAATATAAGAAAATAAAAAGAGCTAAATTTAATAGAAAAGCATTAGATTTTGTTCCAGGAAAAATACTAAAACTTGATTCACATAAAAGTGAACTAATAGAAAGTAACTATGGTAGAATAAATGGTTATTCTATGAAAGAGTCTTATAACATTAATGATTTATATGTTGGATTAATTAACGATTTAGATTATAAAAATACTAATTGTAATTTAAATGGAAGATATATATTTTATAAGACAGATAAAACACTCTATGTAGATGATTATAAAATAACTCCACTAGAAATATTAGTCCCAGTATATATAGAAGTTTTTACTGGCACTAAATGTTATACAGATGACACAGAGTACTGGTTAAATGAAGAAGCACCATATGATAATTTTGAAAATATTACACTAAAACCAATTATTAATGAAGATGAAGTATATGACTATTAAATGATAATACTTATTAAGTGTGAGGAGGTAAATAATGGAGAAACAGTGTGAAAATGATTTATTCTTCCTTTGCAGTTTTATAGAATATATTTCAAGAAAAACAAATAATGAGAAAAAATATGTTGTAAATAAAATAGGAAAAGAGAAATTAAAAAAATATATGATTTAGCAGAAGTATAACATTCTGAGAATATAGAAAAAGAATATCTTAAACATGGGATAACCTTGATGATATAAATAATATAATATAGAAAAAACTATTAAAAATATGTTATTATAAATATGGTGATTTTAATTGAAAGATAATGTAAAAAATATAAGAGTAAGAGCGAAAGCTATTGGAAAAGCTTATGAAAAAATAATTAATAATATTAGTTATGATAATGTTATAGAAGAAAATGATCTAAAATATAGTAGGTATGATAGTAATATACTTGATGTATATAAACCTAATAAAGCAAAAAAATCTATTATTCTATATATCCATGGTGGTGGATGGATAAGTCTTGATAAAAACCTATATAAACCAATACTTTTATTTTTAGCAAATAATGGATATATGGTATTTAATATAAATTATAGACTTGCGCCAGAACATACAGTTGATGATATGGAAGAAGATATTTTAAATGCTATATCATATGCAATAAATTATTCTAAAAGAGATAAAGTTTACTTAATGGGTGATTCTGCAGGAGCACATCTAGCAAGTTTAGTTACAAACAAATTATTACTTGATAAATATAAAGATAATCATTTAAAAAAGTATATTATAGGTAATTTGCTTTTCTATGGAGTGTTTGACCTAACTAATGTTCGTGATACACATTTTCATGATATAGATACGTACCTTTCTAGTATTGTAAAGAAAGATGAAGATAAAATTAAATATAGTCCAGTAACTTATATAAATAAGAATATACCAAGGGTATTTATATCAAGTGGTGAAGTAGATAAATTAAATGTTGAATCAAAAGAATATTATAACTTACTTAAGAAATATGATATAGAAGTAGAAGCATTAATATTTCCTAAAACAACACTTTCTGCACATCATTCATTTTTAAATTACTATACATCATATGCATGTAGGGAAAGTATGAAAGCACTTCTAAACTTTTTGAATAAAGAATGATTATATACATAAAATAGTAATGGTGATTATATGAAAAAAATAAATATAAAAAGTTTACTATTTTATCTAATAAGCACATTTGTAATAGGATGTTTATTTGTCCCTCTTACAAATAGTGATTTTTATAAAAGTATTAATAAACCATTTACACTTCCACCAGTAATATTTATTATAGTTTGGACGATACTTTATATACTTATGTCTATTTCTATATATAGAGTAAGAAATAATAAAACAAACAATATTTTATATTACATTAATATGGGATTAAATAGCATTTGGACATTAATATTCTTTGGACTAAAGAATTTTCTTCTTTCATCAATTATACTTATATTAATACTTATAATTGTAATAATTATGTTCATAAGATACAGAAAAGAAGATAAAGTATCAAGTAATTTGCTTATACCATATATAATTTGGCTTTTAATCGCTGGATTTTTAAATTTATCTATATATTTTATGAATTAAATGTTGTATACTAAATATAGGTGATGATAAATGAAAAAAGAAATTTCTTGTGGAGCATGTGTTTATGACAATGAAGGAAGAGTATTAATAATAAAGCATGTTTTAGGACATACTGATATTCCAAAAGGTCATATAGAAAAAGGTGAAACAAAAGAAGAAACTGCAATAAGAGAAATAAAGGAAGAAACAGGTATTGATATTGAACTTGATAAAAGAATAGAACCAATCATGATTACCTATAGCCCTAAAAAAGAAATTACAAAAGATGTCTATTATTTCACAGGATATGCACTAAATGATAATATTAAAGTGCAGGAAGAAGAAGTTGAAAGTGCTAAATTTATAGATCCACTTAGGGCATTAAAAATATTGACATATGATAATGCAAAATCTGTTTTAAAATATTCACTTGATAAATTAAATAGTGTTAAGTAGGTGAAATATGAAAGGTAAATATATTGTAATTGAAGGTACAGATTCAAGTGGCAAGGAAACACAATCTAAACTTTTAGAAAAGAGACTAAAAGATAAAGGGATTAAATGTATAAGATTTTCTTTTCCTATGTATGATACACCAACAGGCAAGATAGTTGAAGATTGCTATTTGGGAAAAAATACAAAAAGTTTGTTTACCGAAGGATCATCAAATGTTAATCCTTTTGTAGCATCTCTTTATTATGCTGCAGATAGAAAATATAATATGGAAAAAATAGAAAAATATTATAATGATGGATACATCGTAATATTTGATCGATATACAACATCTAACTTGGCATATCAAGGAAGTAAGATAGAAAATGATGATGATAGATTTTATATGTATCAGTGGATTGATAGATTAGAATACTGGCTTTTAAAAATACCTAAACCTGATATAACAATATATCTTCATGTTCCAACTGAAATTACAATAGAACTTTTTAAATCA
Organism: uncultured Eubacteriales bacterium; assembly: GCA_900319955.1. Classification (GTDB taxonomy): domain Bacteria; phylum Bacillota_I; class Bacilli_A; order RF39; family UBA660; genus UBA2730. The sequence goes on from ONQM01000006.1 coordinate 16,619, forward strand.
AGAAATAAATTAGATGACAATGAAAAAGATACATCTTACTTAGAAAAATCAGAAGAAGCATATATTGAACTTTCAAGACTTTATGGATGGGATACAGTTGAATGTACAGAAAAAGGAAAATTAAGAAGTATTAAAGCAATAAATGATGACATAATAAAAATTATAGAAAAAAAGAAGCTTTAAATTAAGCTTCTTTATTTTGCCTCTTGATTAAATCCATTATTACTTGTGTATTACTATTTGTACTTTGTGTTTTAATAGGATTTAGCTTATTTATTTCATTATCAACTTTATTAATAGTGTCTTTATTATTTGAATTATTAAATATATTTATCTTAGGTGGAGCAAGGGGAGGAGTTACTGTTTTAGAAGTATCAACTTTATTAATATTACTTGAATTAATAGTAGGTATCTTAACATTATTAATAGGATTTACTTGCTTAACAATACTACTAGCTTCTATTTTTACTTGAGGTTTTAATGTAGCACCTGTATTTGCAGTACTATTAACATTTGGAGTAACTATCTTATTAGCATTGCTACCAGTTTCTACTTTTACTTGAGGGTTTAATGGAGTAACACCTACTTTATTATTAACGTTTATAGTATCTACTTTACTTGCATTATTTAAAGTTTGATTAGCAACTGGTTTTATAGTGCTTTGACTTACTTGAGGCGTTACAACTTGTCTTTGAACTGCACTAGTATTTTGTGTAGTACTTTTTACTTGTTGCTGTGTAGTTTTAGTACTATCTGACATAAGTGTTTTTGGAGTCTCTTTAACTACACTTTGATTATTTGAAGCAACACCAGGCTGAATTTGAGGAGCAGGTGCTTTAACGTTATTTATAGGCTTAGGAGCATTATTTTGTACATTTGTTTTTGAAATACTTCCGGTAATAATTGGTTGTACTTTAGGCATATTTAAATCTTGCTTATTTAAAACTTGTACGTTTTGAGAGCTTACAGGTTTATTAGCACTTGGTGAAGAAACTTTAATTATTTCTTCCTTTTGATTAGGTACAACCTTTTCTTTTATGTTTTCAGCTTCTTTTTCAGTAATTAAAGATTTAGCATCCTTCTTTATAACTTTATTATCATTAGATATCTCATTTTTTGCAACTGTTCCAATTATTGATTTAGTATTAGGTGTAATAGTTGTTTTTGTATTATTATTTTTCTCTTCAACTTCTTTAACTTCGCTAGATTCAACTTTCTTTAAATCATCTTCATTTTCTTCAGCTTGTTTTTCAGTCATTCTTGCCATACAACTATCATCAATATCATTATCTATTTCAATAACTCTATAAATCTCTTCAAAACTAGTTTCACCTTCAAGAACTTTATTAAGTCCATCTTGAAGAAGGGTAGTAACATTTCCAGTTCCATAAACAAGTTTTCTTAAATCATCTTTATTTGTATTTACTTCATTAATTGCAGCAGAAATTTCATCAGTTATTTCAAGAACTTCCTGAAGAGCAACACGTCCTTTATATCCATGATTACATTCATTACAACCATTCTTATTGACGTCCCATATTTCATCGACATCTTTATTTAGTGCCAATTTAAAAACTTTCTTTTCATATGGAGTTGTTTTTCTTCTTGTTCTACATTTTTTACACAATGTTTTAGCAAGCCTTTGAGAAATAATTCCAGTAATAGCAGTTGATAGCAAATATTTTTCAACATTCATATCAAGTAAACGTTCAATAGTGGAAAGTGAGTTGTTAGTATGGATTGTAGATAAAACAAGGTGACCAGTAATAGCAGCACGTACTGCAATTTGAGCAGTTTCAGAATCACGAATCTCACCAATTAATATAACGTTTGGATCTTGTCTTAAAATAGATCTTAAAACAGTCGCAAAAGTAAGTCCAATCTCAGAGTTTACTTGTACCTGATTTAATCCTTCAATATTCATCTCTATTGGATCCTCAACTGTAATAATGTTTGTATTTTCTTTATTAAGTACTTGAAGCATAGAGTATGTTGTTGTAGATTTACCAGAACCAGTAGCTCCTGTAACCAAAATAATTCCATTAGGAGCTGCAACCATTTTCTTTATCTTAACAAGGTTAGAAGGTGAAAAGCCTAAATCTTCTAGTCCATTAAGACTTCTTGTATAATCAAGAATACGAATAACTATTTTTTCACCTTCATTTGTTGGAAGGCAAGAAGAACGCATATCAAGATTTTTACCACCAAAGTTACCTTTAATCGCACCATCTTGAGGAAGACGTGACTCAGTAATGTTCATACCAGACATAAGTTTTAATCTTGTAGTCAAATTTCTTTCATAAGCTTTAGGAATAAATGCATAATCTGTTAAATCGCCATCTATTCTAAGTCTTACCATTAAACCGTTATCTCTAGGATCAAAGTGTATATCACTTGCATTTTTTCTTGATGCTTCAATTATGATTGCATCTGCTATCTGTGTTATTGGCGTTTGTGCAAAGTTAAACGTAATCATATAAGCATCTCCCTCTTTTATTCTTTTTATTCTTTTTATTCTTTACTTTTCTAAAACCCTAGACTATAATGTAATTATATAATAAAGAGAAGTTTATTACAAGTAAGAAAAGGTGTTTTATGAAAAAAAAATTGAATAAAAAAGGGTTTGCAATGGTGGAAACTTTGATATGTGCAGTGGCAGTCGCAACGATGGTTGCATATCTTTTTAATCTTATTCTTCCAATGACTGGTAAAGCCTCAGCATCAGAACATTATGAAGATTTAGATACTAAATATTTAGCATATTATTTAAAAGAAATGATAGAGACAGACACTAGTATACCTAATAAAATAACAAAAGTTGATAAATCAAATTCTGCAGATAATAACTATTATCCATTTTCATCTAGTTGTGGAGAATTATGTAAAGTTTACACAACAAAAAGTTATAAATGTGAAACAGATACAAATGGACAATGTATAGTAGATTCGAATGGCGAAATAATATATGATGATTTAAATGGTAATATATTTTCAACTGATACTCACTATACAAATAGAAATGATTTATGTAATCTACTAGATAGTACAAAACTTTCTAAAAACAATATGTACTACTGCAACCAATTTGTTAATGCAAGTCATATAACTAATATTTATCTTATAAATTATTATGATACAAAGTCATTTAAAGATTATGTTAAATCTAATCCAAAAGATAGTGCAGGAAATTTAATATTTTCTAATAGAAGCTTTAGATCATATGTTTCATATATGCCAAGGCATAATCATGCAGATAGCAAAAAAGATAAACTTCTTCTAATAGTTGAGCAGGAACATGAAGCAACTACAGAATTTGGGGATAAGTACTATACTTATGCATCAATCGAGGTAAATAGATATGGGAAATAAAGGTATGACATTAATTGAACTATTAATAGGATTCTTAGTAACATCAGCAATCGTTGTATCAATGTTTAACTTTATACTTGATTTTTCAGGAGATGAACAAAACCTAAAAAAGAAAACAGATATTAGAACTTATAAAAATATAGTTACAAAACTTATACAAACAGATATTATAAAAAATGAACTTAAAAGTGTTTCTGTTTCATCAAATGGAAATAATTATGACTTCTTGCTTACTTTTAATACACCATTTGAAAATACTGGAATTACAACTAAAAATTTGATAGTCCATGCAAGTAGTAACAATAAAGATGACAACTTCATAGTTTACGATGATATTAATAACTTAGGGCAAAAGCAAAAAGTAAGATATGATCTTCCAAATACATCTTGTACAGGATCAAAGTGTAGAGCAGGATCAAGCACAGATTCAGACTTTACAAGATTTTCATCAATAGGTACAAACATACATGACGTTTATAATACAATAGATCCAATAACACAAACAAACTATGGTGTTAACTATTTTTCACTTGATATTGCAATATCATCACCAGAAGAAGTAGGAGATAATCATATTTTAATTGTTGCACCATTAAATTACAGATACTGCAAGATAACAGATAAAGATGAAGAGTATTATTCTAATTAAGTTTGATACTTTTTTTCTTTTCTATAATGTGATAAAATTTAAAAAGAAATGGAGATATTATGACAGAATTAGAATATAGTGAAATTTTCAAAACATTTAATATTAATGATGATAATTTTATGATGAAATATAGTGATTCATATTATACTATTGTACGTAGTAACTTTTCATATGAGTTTGCAAATATGATTTATAATAAATATCATAATAAAAAATATGGAATAAGAATTAATGGAGAAGGTTTTGACACACCTCATAAAAATCAAAATATTTATACTTATCATATTGATACAAAAGAAGGACTTATATGCTTTTTATCTGAATATTTAGATTATAAAAATAAAACAGATAAAAATAAAAAAATGATTAATGATAAAATCTATAATATAAACACAAATATTTTATATAAAATTAATCCTAGAATAAATATGAATAAATGGATAAAGAATTTAACAGAAAATGAAAACCATACTCAAATAGAACTTAGAAGTTTACTTGATAAATTTGATTATGCAGTTAACCCTTATATTAATAAAGATATTCCATTAGAAGAAAATGAAGGATTAAAGCTTAGTGGTGCATTACACAGCGATAATTATACATTAAATTTCTATGGAGCTTTTGGATGCACTTCATCATATATATGTAAAAATAAATTTTCTTCTTCTCTAGATTATAAACTAAGTAATGAAGATTATGATACAATATATTTCTTACATCAATACTGCATTAGAAATGCTTATGACCAATTAGATGAAGAAATATTTTCATTAAGTTATGATGATAGTGAAGGAAAATATAGAAATATTACATATTATATTTCAAATGGATTTGTTAGTTACACATCTTCTTCTCCAAAGAAGATGACTGATAAAGATTATGATTCATTATATAATGCTATAAAATACGGAACAGATCTTGCTAAGACAATAACGATAGATAACATTGATATGTCAAAAGCAAAAACTTTAAAAAAGGGTAGATGATTAAATGAATAAATTAAAAAACAATATTAAAGAATTCATTAAAGATAATTTAGTTCCAATAATTATATTTTTAATAATACTTTTCTTATTTAGATTTCCAGTTAACTACTATATTATTGTAGGTGGTGGAACATTAGAAGCTGATCCAAGGGTAAAAGTAAAAAATGAGTATAAAAGTAAAGGAAGCTTTAATTTATCTTATGTTTCTGAAATGAAAGGAACACTTGCAACATATCTTCTGTCTTTTCCACTTAAATATGATAGAGAAAGTATAGAAGTTTCTAAAGCATCTAGTAAGGAAAGTGTAGATGACATAGAGTTTAGAAATAACTTGTGGCTTAATTCAACAAATGATAATGCAGCATATGTAGCGTATACTTATGCAGGTAAAAAAGTTAAAATAGGAAAAAATAAAATATATATTTTTGCAAAACTGGATAAATCAGATACTGACTTAAGAGTAGGGGATGAAATAGAATCTATTGATGGAGAAACTGGTAAAACACTTGATGAATATAGAAAAATAATTAATAGTAAAAATGATGGAGAAAGATTAAAACTAAAAGTTAAACATGGAGATAAAGAATATGAAAGATTTGCAAAAATAACAACAATCAAAAAACAAAAATACATTGGTGTTGAACTTATGGAAAGCAAAGACTATGAGTTTGATCCTGAAATAGAGTTTAAGTTTAAAGATAGTGAAGGAGGTCCATCTGGCGGACTTATGACTGCACTTGAAATATACAACGAACTTACAAAGAAAGATATAACATATGGCAAGAATATTGCAGGAACAGGCACAATTGACACATATGGTACAGTTGGAGAAATAGATGGAGTTAAATATAAAATTAGAGGTGCAGAAGAAAATAAAATGGATGCGTTTCTAGTACCATCTGGCAGAAACTATAAAGAAGCAATTGAAACAAAGAAAAAATATAAATTAAAAATAAAAGTTATTGAAGTTAAAAACTTTAATGATGCATTAAATAAATTAAAAGAATTGGGGTAAAATTATGATAATAACAAGTTTAGAAAATGAAAAAGTAAAATTTTATGAAAGTTTAAAACAAAAAAAGGTAAGAGATAGTAAGAATATTTTTTTAGTCGAAGGAGCACATCTTGTTTTAGAAGCTCATAAGAAAGGTCTTATTGAAGAATTAATACTTGAAAAAGATGAAGTATTTCCAATAGATATTCCTAAAGAAAAAATAGTTTATGTTTCTGATAATATATTAAAGAAAATATCTTCTGCAGTAACTCCACAAAAAGTAATGGCAGTATGTAAAAAGCCAAAAGAAAGTGATGAATTAGGAGAAAAAATATTAATACTTGATAATGTTCAGGATCCAGGAAATGTTGGAACAATTATTAGATCAGCATGTGCATTTAATATTGATACAGTAGTATTTAGTCCTAATTCTTGTGATCTTTACAATCCAAAAACTGTAAGAGCAACACAAGGAATGTTCTTTCACATGAACTGCATTAGAAGAGAAATTATTCCAGTTCTTAAAAAAATAAAGGAAGCAGAAATTCCAGTATATGGAACACTTGTTGGATATGGTGATAGTGTTAAATCAATTGAAGAAGAAGGAAAAAAGCGTTTTGCACTTGTTGTTGGAAATGAAGGAAATGGAGTAGAAGAAGAAATAACAAAGCTTTGCGATAAAAATTTATATATAGATACTAATAGTAATGTAGAAAGCTTAAATGTTGCAATAGCAACATCTATACTGCTTTATGAATTAGGATCAAAATAAAAGTATTAGATTTATTTCTTTTCTAATACTTTTTCTTTTTTAGCGTTTGAATTTTTATTATACATTGCCTCATAAATTTCTATTATTTTTGAATTCTTTTTTAATTTTGCTAATGCCCTAGCTTCTACTTGTCTTACTCTTTCACGTGTTATACCATAACTTTCTCCAATTTCTTCTAATGTTTCTGGAATGCAATCTATGCCATTTCTTCTAACAATTACATCAAGTTCTTTCTCACTTAAAGTACGCTTTAAAATCTCTACAATATCACTTCTTATCTTACTTCCAATAGCACTATCTTCAACACTTATATTTTCATCTTCCAACAAATCCACAAAAGAATCATCAGAATCATCAGTAATAGGAGCATCTAAACTCATAATATTATTATCAGTAATTCTTAGAATGCTTCTAAGAAGGCTTTCAGTTGTTTCAAGTTTATCTGCAATAATATCAATATTGCTATCATTAATAGCTAACTCTTCACCATACATATCTTCATACTGGCTACGAAGTTTAGCAAGCTTTCTTAATATTTCATGTGAATGAGTTGGAATTCTTATTTGACTATTAGTTTCAAGTGCATTTCTTCTAATACTTTGCTTAATCCAAAATGTTGCATAAGTAGAAAATTTATTATCTTTACTAACATCAAATTTATCAATAGCTTTCAAAAGACCTTCATTACCTTCTTCAATAACATCCATAATATCAAGATCAGAAAATTTGTATTTCTTTGCAATAGAAACAACAAGTCTTAAATTATGCTTAACAATCTTATCTCTTACTTTTTCTCTTTCTTCACTTGATTTACTTAAATCATGATATTCTTTAAATAGTTTTTCTTCTTCTTCCTTTGCAAGAACAGGATATCTAGATAAACTTGATAAATAATTCTTTATATGACTACTTACAAATACATCTTTTGAATTTACATCATTATTAATTATATCAATTTTATTCTCTTCCATATAAAGTTCAATAAAATAATCAAAACCACTGATTTTTTCCATTCTTTTAAGTTCTGTACTAGTAATGTTTCTTCTACCATTTAAATACTCTTCTAATAATCTAACTATATCATCATTAGAAAGAAAATTTTCATAGTTAAAATCATCATTTAAATTATTTCTTATCTTTCTAAGTTCTAATAGTCTTTCTTCATTATTCATACATTCCCCTCCGATTTGCTAACATATTATACTGCTTTTTCCTTTATAAATCAATCTATTTCGAATAATCATACTTACCTATACGCATTAAATATTTAATATTTTTTAAAAGTTGTCCCTTTTTTGTGCAAAATGTTTTAAAAAGTATTGAAAAATAAAGAACTATAAAGTAATATTATAAAAGGTGATAATATGAAAAAAAAGCTTATAATGATTTATTAGAGTGAAAGAATAAAAAGGGATCATAAACCTTTAGTGGTACTTGGCGTAAGACAATGTGGGAAAACATATTTAGTAAACAAATTTATAAAAGAAAACAATAAATTTAATGGAAGATAGTAGAATTATTGATTTATATAAAACAAATGATACATTAGATACTAAATATATTATTTTAAAATCTATTCTTTATTTTGACTTAGAAGAAGACTCAGCAGTTTTTGTTGATGAAGTACAATTAAGTGAAGAGTTTATTAGAAATTTAAAATATATTGATGAGATGTACCCTAATGTAAATATTATTTGTGCTAGTTTTCTTTTAGGTGTTAAACTAAAAAGATTTAATGGATTATTTCCAGTTGGAAAAGTTGAACTTTTAAATCTATATAATTTATTTCTAATAACTGGTGGTATGCCTGCTGCTATTTATGAACTTGTAAAAAACAATTTTAAGCTATATTACTGGAATGATCCAGAAGTTGATTTTGTTATAAAAATCAATAATGATATTGTTTCAGTAGAAGTAAAAGCTGCAGATAATACTCAAAGTAAAGCACTAAAAATTTTGGGTAGGATGGTAATAGTAAAATTAAATCTGTTCCACTTTATGCAACTTTCTGCATTAAAAGTGAAGATAAAACTAAAATAAGTGATTTTCTTAATTAACGTTATACTTAAGTAGTAATAGTGAGGTAAAAATGATAAAAAATATTATATTTGATATTGGTGGAGTAATATGGAAAGGTAATCATTCATCTATACTTGATAAACTAAATCTTTCACTTAAAGAAAAAGATGAAATAGAGAAAGTTTACTTTAAACCATGGCTTAAAGTAGATTTAGGAAAAGAAACTATTAATGAAAGATTTTCATCATGTAAGTTTAGTTTTAAAATAAATAATGATATCAAAGATAAGCTAATTAACTTTTATAAATATAGAGAATTTAATTATGATGTTATTAATTTGATTAATAAATTAAAAGAAAAAGGTTTTAACATTTATATACTTTCAAATAATAATAAAGAAGCAATTAATTATTTAAAAGGATTAGATATTTTAAAAAACATTGACGGATGGATAGTATCATGTGATACACATTTAATGAAACCGAGTGAAGAAATATATAAAGCGCTTCTTAATAAATTTAATTTAAATCCTCATGAATGCTATTTTATTGATGATAAAGAAAAAAATATAAATGCTGCAAAAAAACTTGGAATAGATGGATATATATTTAAAAATACTGATGATCTAATAAATGATATGATAGATAAAAAAATAATTAAAAACTAAATATAATCTTTAATTTTTAAGTACATTATGATATATTAAAATTATGGGTGGTAACAATGAATTTTGAGTTTATTTACAATGAATATATACTTATATGGAATCTACTTTTTAGACAGTCTATATCAAAAGAGATAAATGACAGTAAGCAAAAGATATGGATTAACTATAAAAAAGAATATAATGCGCTTTTTTATGATAAAGATAATATACTTTCTGATCCTAAAAACTATATACCTAAAGATGACACTATTTATAACATAGTAAAAGAATTAAACTTTTATCCTGAGATAGAAAAGAAAGTAGAAAAGTTTAGATTAACACTAATAAGAGAATGGGATAAAGTTAGAAAACCATTTAATAAATATTTAAAAGAATTATTAAGAATAGATTTAAATAATTATAAAGTATATGTAATAGATCCAAGACTAGAGGTTACTGATATAGTTGATTTAAAAGATAAAAAAGTAATTATTTATGCATCATCACTTACAAATGAATATTTAATAGAAAACTTAGTATATAAAATTGTGCATAGTGAAATAAAAATAAGCAATCATGATGATATTGTAAATGCATGCTTAGAGTTAGTACTAAGAAATGAAGTGCCAACTAGAATAACAGGTAAAAGTCATTATCTAGATGGTAGAAAAACTCTTCAAGCTTTAAAAAAACAAATATATCCATATTTTCTTATGTATATGGGAGTAAAAAAAGAAGACTTTATCTTTTACATGAGGCGTGATGGAATAATATTTGATGAAAGTAGCTTTGCATATAATGATAAATTAAAAGACATGAATATATTTAGTTTTATAGATTTTTGTATTAAAAATGTAGAATATGCAATAAAAGTAGAAGACTTAGAAATACTTTAAATGAGGTGGTTATAATGGAAAAAAATATAAAATTGTTGCTGGATAAAATTGACTTTAGTAAAGACCATTATAACTTTTTTTCTTCTGCTAAACTTACTAAATTAAAACTATTTAAGGGTAATAAATCATTAGAAGTATATATTGAAATAGATAATATGGTGCAAGTAGATATATTTAATGAATTAGAAAGTAAAATATATAAACTTGATAATAGAGTATCTAAAATAAATATATTTTTTAATGTAAAAAATAAAGATTTAAACTTATATAAAGATTACTTTAACACTGTACTTAGTATGATGAAAGGTAAAATTAATAAGAATTTATTTGTTAATTCTATAGAAGTAGGTGATAATAAACTTAATATACTTTATAGTAACACATATGAACATGATATATTAAATAAAAATATAGATTTGATAAAAGAAATATATTCATCACTAGGATATGATGGTGAAATAGACTTAAAAGAAAACATTAATAAAATAGAGCTTAATAGTACAAATGAAGTGTTAGAATCTAGTATTCCTAAAGAAAAATTTGAGCATAAAGAAGTAAAAGAAGAAAAAAAATTTACACCAGGTGAAAAACATTTTACAAGAAGAAGAAAAGAAGAAAGAGATCCAGAAAATATTATTGGGGTTGCAATTAATGATACACCAATATCACTTCATAGTGTAGTAGGAGAAGATAATAATGTATGCGTAGAAGCTAAAATATTTGGTGTAGAATATTTTGAATCATCTAAGAGTGATTTTAAAATAATAACACTAAAAATAACTGATTTTACTGATAGTATATATTGTAAAGTATTTACAAGAGATGCTGATGATTATAAACGTCTTACAAAAGAACTTTCTATAGGCACTTGGATAAAGGTAAGAGGATATACTAAAAATGATCAATTCTCTAAAGAACTAGTATTAAATGCTAGAGATATCAAAAAAGTAGATCATAAAGATGAAGAAATAAAAGATACATATCCTGAAAAAAGAGTAGAACTACATGCACATACTAAAATGAGTCAAATGGATGGACTTTGCGATGAAACCGAACTTGTAAAACGTGCAATAAAATATGGACATAAAGCAATTGCAATAACAGATCATAATGGTTGTCAAGCATTTCCACATGTATTTGATTATGTAACAAAATATAATAAAGGACTTCCAGAAGGAAAAGAAAAATTTAAAGCACTATATGGTACAGAACTTACTCTAATTGATGATAGAGTAGATATTGTCATTCGTCCAACAACTGGAAAACTACTTGATAAAACATATGTTGTATTTGACTTTGAGACAACTGGATTTAATGCAGGTGGTGTTGATCAAATAATTGAAATTGGTGCGGTTAAAATAAAAGAAGGAATGGTAATTGATAAGTATGATGAACTAATAAATCCAGGAAGACCACTACCAGAAAGGATAACTGCAGTTACCAATATTACTGATGATATGCTAGAGAATAAAGACACAGAAGAAAATGCAATAAAAAGATTTATAAAATGGTTTGGAGATCTTCCAATGGTTGCACATAATGCTAAATTTGATGTCTCATTTCTAGAAATGTGTTATAAAAAATATAACTTAGGTACATTTACAAACACAGTAATAGATACACTAGAACTTTCTCGTACACTTGATAACAATTATTCTAGACATTCTCTTTCAGCACTTGTTAAAAGATATAATGTTCCATGGGATGAATCAGCACACCATAGAGGAGATTATGATGCAGAAGGAACAGCATACGTTTTATGGAAAATGCTTGAAAAATTAAATAATCGTAATATAGAGACAATGGAAGACTTAGAAAACATGGTTCCAAAGGATGAGATATATAAATATGGACGTTCTTATCATGTTAATTTAATTGCAAAAAATAAAACTGGTCTTAAGAATTTATTTAAAATAATATCACTTGCAAATACAACATATATTTATAAAACACCAAGAATACCAAGAAGTGTATTAGATGAAAATAGAGAAGGGATTTTGGTTGGCTCTGGATGCTATGAGAGTGAAGTATTTGTACTTGCAAGATCAAAGCCAGATGATGAGCTTTCAAATATAATAAGATATTATGATTATGTAGAGGTGCAGCCCCTTGAGTGTTATTCGCATCTTTTACAAACAGGGGATTTTTCAAATAACTACGAGTTAAGTGAACATCTTAAAAAAATAATTAGAACAACAAAAGATTGTGGTAAGTTAATTGTTGCAACAGGAGATGTGCATCATATTGATAGAGCAGATAAAATATATAGAGAAATAATTGTAAACCAAAAAGTACCAGGTGGTGGAAGACATCCACTTGCAAGAGGTGGTATAAAAGAAATACCATCAAATCACTTTAGAACAACAAATGAGATGATGGATGACTTTAAATTCTTAGAAGATGATAATCTTGCTCATGAAATAGTTATTGATAATCCAAATAAAATTGCAGATATGTGTGACATAATTGAGGTAATACCAGACACAGGCGGAATTCCTTTTTCACCAAGAGTTAAGGGAGATGATGGAGAGTACCTAGATTGCCCTCGCGTTGTTACAGATCTTGTAATGACAAAAGCTAAAGACTGGTATGGTGATCCACTGCCTCACTTCATTGAAGACAGAATTGCAACAGAGCTTTATGGTGATATTTTAAAAAATACTATAACAGCAAACTTAAAAGAACAAGGAATAGAAGATGAAGATAAAATCTTTGAAGAACTAGATAAATATATTAATGCTGGTAAAGGTGAAATAGAAAAATTATTAAGAGAGAGATTGAAAAAAGATGATCCAAGCTTAGAAAAAGAAGCACTAGAAAAAACTTTAAAGAAAAAATTTGGTGGTGTAATAGGTGGAGGATTTGATCCTATCTACTTAATTGCACAGCGTTTAGTTAAACACTCTAACGATGAAGGATTTCTTGTTGGATCCCGTGGCTCTGTTGGATCATCATTTGTTGCAACAATGATGGGGATAACAGAAGTTAATCCACTTCCAGCACACTATAGATGCCCTAAATGTAAAAGAAGTTTCTTTAATGATGATGATGGAGTATCTTTAGGTACCAACTTTTCAACTGGATTTGACTTACCTGATAAAGAGTGCCCAAACTGTCACATCAAAATGATTAAGGATGGACAAGACATGCCATTTGCAACTTTCCTTGGATTTAATGCAGATAAAGTACCTGATATTGATCTTAACTTTAGCGATTTAAATCAGGCATCCGCTCATGCTTATACAAAAGTTTTGTTTGGTGAAGATAATGTATATAGAGCAGGAACTATTGGTACTGTCGCTGAAAAAACAGCATATGGATTTGTTAAAGGATATGAAGAAGAGCATGGAATAACTGGTATGAGATCAGCTGAAATTGAGCGTCTCGCTGCAGGATGCACAGGAGTTAAAAGAACAACAGGACAGCATCCAGGAGGAATTGTTGTTATACCAGATTATAAATCAGTATTTGACTTTACTCCTTTTCAGTATCCTGCAGATGATCCAGAATCACCTTGGAGAACAACACATTTTGATTACCATGCAATAGATCAGTGTGTTCTAAAACTGGATATTCTAGGTCACTCTGATCCAACACAATTAAGACTTATTCAGCTTCAGTCAGGAACTGATATAATGAAAGTCCCACTAGATGATAAGGCAACTATGAGTATATTTACATCAACTGAGGCTCTTGGGGTAACGGAAGATCAAATTATGTGCAAAACTGGAACACTTGGAATACCAGAGTTTGGAACACCATTTACAATACAGCTTGTTGAAGACACTAAACCAACAACATTTGGTGAACTTATTAAAATATCAGGACTTTCTCATGGAACTGATGTTTGGCTTGGAAACGCACAAGACTTAATCAAAAATAATATTGTTCCTTTTAAAGAAACTATAGGCTGCCGTGATGATATTATGGTATATCTTATGTATCATGGACTAGAGCCTATTAAAGCATTTAAGATAATGGAGTTTGTTAGAAAGGGACGTCCTTCAAAATCTAAAAAACCAGATGATCCAGAAACATGGAAAGGTTATGTTGAAGACATGAGAAAAGCAGGAATTCCTGAATGGTTCATAGGATCATGTGCTAAAATAAAATATATGTTCCCTAAAGCACATGCTGCAGCATACGTAATATCAGCATTTAGAATTGCATGGTATAAAGTTCATATGCCAGTATATTTCTACTCATCATGGTATACAAGTAAAGCAACTGATGTTGATTTAGATGCTATGATAGGAGGATATGACAAAATAAGAGAAAGAGTAATTGACATACAAAATAAAGGATATGAAGCAACTAATAAAGAAAATGGACAACTAGAATCTTTAAAAGTTGCACTAGAAGGAGCTGCACGTGGAATAAAAGTACTTAATGTTGATCTTTATAAAAGTGATGCAACAGTTTGGACTCCAAAGAACGATACTGAAATGTATCCACCATTTTCAGCAATAGATGGACTAGGAGACACAGTTGCAAAAAAAATTGTAGAAGAAAGAGCTAAAGCTCCATTTGTAAGCAAAGAAGATATTCAAAAACGTGCAAAAGTATCTCAAACACTAATTGAAAAAATGACTGATATGGGAATAATAAGTGATTTACCTGATACTAATCAGTTATCATTATTTTAAAAAAATAGGAGAAAGAATATGAAATGTATTAAATGTGGTAGAGAATTAAACGATAATGAAAGATCTTGTATGTTTTGTGGCGAAATAAATCCATATAATCCAGAAAACTTTGAATTCATAAAAGAATATGGAACAAAAGAGCAAAAAAAAGCTATGAACCTAAATAAAATAAAAAGAAAAGATAATAAAAAAATACTTTTAATAATACTTTTAATTATAGTAATTATACTAATTATATTCTTATTTTTAGGAGAAAATAAATGAACTATAAAATATTAGTAGATGAAGAAAATCCTGTTACAAAAGATTATTTAAATTCATTAAATATAAAAGAATATAATGGAATAAAAGTAGAGAAAAAAGCACTAAATGCTTTTCTTTCTTTACAAAAAGAAGTATCAGTAAACTTAATTTCAGCATATAAAGAAAATAATATAAATGATCCTCATATAACAGGACTATTACTTGACATAGATAAAGATATAAATAAAAATATTTTACAAAAATATGGATTTATTAAACAAGATAAAAGTATTAGATATGTAGGAGTTAGTACATCTAAAATGATTAATGATAATAATTTAACATTAAAAGAATATAATAATCTTTATAATAAATCATTTATGCTTTTAATAAATAAACCTAGTGGTATAACAAGCTTTGATGTATGCAAGAAAGTATCTAAAACATTTGATACAAAAAAAGTAGGTCATACTGGTACACTTGATCCTCTAGCAGAAGGATTAATGTTAATACTAGTTAATAAATATACTAAATTAAATAACTTAATAGATTATGACTATAAAGAGTATATAGCAGTAGTACAAAAAGGAATAGAAACAGATACACTTGATATTACAGGCAAAGTATTAAAAGAAGAAAAAGTAAAGAATCTACCTAACCTAAATAACATATTACAATCATTTAAAGGTAAATATATGCAAGAAGTACCAATCTATTCTGCAGTTAAAATAAATGGTAAAAAACTATATGAATATGCAAGAAAAGGAAAAGAAATAGATCTTCCTAAAAGAGAAGTAGAAATAAAAAATATTTCACTTGTAGAAGAAAAAGAGGATACTTTTACATTTAAATGTCTTGTATCAAAAGGAACATATATAAGAAGTTTAATAAGAGATATTAGTATTAAATTAAATTATCCTCTTACAATGAAAAAATTATTAAGAACAAAAGAAGGTAAATTTAAAATAGAAAATTCAACATCTTTAGATAAATTAAATATAAATACAAATAAGCTTTACTTAGAAGATATATTTGATTATGAAATAATAGATATAGATGATAATACTTATAATAAATTAATAAATGGAGTAAAAATAAATAAAGATATAAAGAATAAAAAATTAATTAGATATAAAAATAAAGTAATAGGACTTATTCATAATGAAAATGGAATAATAAAAAAAGATTTTTTAATTTAAATTAGTTGTATTAAAGTTAACAATATGCTAGACCTTGTATAATGTGGTGTGTAAATTCTAAAAGAATTACATACCATTTTTTATATAAGGAGAAAGATAAAGATGGAAAGTTTATAGTTAGTAGATTATACTAAGAAAAGATTAGATGAACTATATTTAGTAGTTTATACAGTTAAGAATGAAATAAATATAAAGAAGGAGATATTACCTAACAAGCTGATATTTATAATCTTATATAAATGTTAAAATAAAAACTGATAAAAATGTCAAAGTAAAAAGTTGATAGTTTTATCATTTTTTCTGCATTTCTTAAAAGTTTTGTCGAATATTATATATAGGGAAGAATAAAAATAAGTTGGTTTGTTTGAATAGACAGCACTAAAATTAGTTTATAAGGGAGGATTAAAACTATGAATGACAAATTACTTAGTAGTAAAGCTATATTTGATTCTATAAAACATATAGATGAAAATGGAAAGGAGTACTGGGAAGCTAGAGAGCTACAGAAAGTACTTGAATATACAGAGTGGAGAAATTTTGAGAAGGTTATTGATAAAGCTAAAAAAGCTTGTAAAACTAATAATAGCAATGTTTCTTATCAGTTTGTTGACATCAACAAACCGATAACAGGTGGAAAAGGAAATACGGAGATCCAAGAAAGAAAGTAATAGCAGAGGCTCAAAACTATTTTGCTGTACAAACAAGGAAACAAGAGTTAACGGAAGAAGAGTATAATAGACTTTCTGAAGAGGATAAAAGACTTTATAGAAGAAGACAGACTAAAGATGGCAATAAGATACTCTATGGTATTGCAAAGAGAAAAGGTGTTAAGAACTTTGATAAGTTTACGAATGCTGGATATAAAGGACTTTATAATGGTGAGACTGCAGATGATATATTTAAAAGAAAAAAATTAAATTATAGAGAAGATATTTTAGATAATATGAATAGTGCAGAGTTAGGTTCTAATGTGTTTAGAATTACTGAGACAGAAGAACTATTAAATATGCAAGAAGAAATAAGTGAAGAAAAAGCAAATGAGACACACTTTAGAGTAGGTAAAGTTGTAAGAAAAGCGATAAAAGAACTTGGTGGTATTATGCCAGAAGATCAGGAAACACCAAAGAAAAGTTTAAAGATAATAGAAAAAGAAAGAGATATTACTAGTTTAAATGACATTAACTTTGAAGAAAAGTTAATTGAAGATAAAGTTAAAGAAAAAGAACTTGAAATAACAATAAAGATGTTAAAAGATAAATTAGATATAGAAATGATTTCTAAATATACTGGTTTATCTAAAGAAGAAATAAAAAAAATAAGAAAGGAGAAATAAAAAATGAATAAAGATATAACAAATTATAGTAAAACTATATTTGATTCTATAAAACATATAGATGAAAATGGAAAGGAATATTGGGAAGCTAGAGAATTAATGAAAATTTTAAAATATACCAACTGGCGAAATTTTGAAATATTAATTAATCGATCAATGAAAACTGTAAAAAATAATAATTTGAATGTAAATTATCATTTTGATGCTGTCATCAAAATGATAGAAATTGCTAAAGGTGCTAAGAGAAAAGTTAAAGATTATAAGCTTTCACGATATGCATGTTATTTAATCGCAATGAATGGTGATCCAAGAAAGAAAGTTATCGCAGATGCTCAAAACTATTTTGCAGTACAGACAAGAAAGCAAGAGATAACTGAAGAAGAATATGAAAGATTAGTAGAAGAAAATAAAAGACTATTTAGAAGAAGAAAAACTAAAGAAGAAAATAAACTTCTTTATGCTATTGCAAGAGTAAAAGGTGTTAAAAAATTAGATGAATTTACTAATTCCGGATATAGAGGCCTTTACGATGGAGAAGATGCTAATGCTATATTTAAAAGAAAGAAATTAAATTATAGAGAAGATATCTTGGATAACATGGGAAGTGAAGAGTTAGGTGCTAACATATTTAGAATATCACAGACTGAAGCACAACTTAAGAAACAGAATAATATAAGTGAAGCTGATGCCAACACCATTCATTATGATATAGGTAAAAATGTTCGTGATGCAATAATAAAAAATGGTAACCTGCCACCAGAAAAGTTACCGACACCATCTAAATCTATAAAAGAAATAGAAAAAGAAAGAAAAGAAGGAGAAATTCCAGAACTAAAAGACTATATGGCTGAGAAAGAAATAATGATAGAAGAAAGCTTAAAAGAAAATATAGAGAAGAATAAAACTTATGAGATAGCAAGAAAAATGCTTGAAAAAAATATTGATATAGGTTTAATAGAAGAAGTTATAAGTTTGTCAAAAGAAGAAATAGATGCATTAATTAAATAAGTCTTTAATACTTTCTATTTTAGAAATAAAATTTAAAGATAAACCAGTAAGCTCAGCAAGTTTTTCCTGAGTTATACCTTTTTCTTTTCTATACTTCTTTATATTTCTTCTTACAACATCATAGTAATCCATAATTCTTCACCTCCTAACATTTGACATATTTAAAAAAAATATATATAATTTCATTAATAACTGTGATGAAGAAAAGTAGAAAAGAAACTATTTAAGCGAGTCTATGATGGTGAAAGATAGATAATAAGCCTTTCTCGAAAGAACACTTTCTATGTTGCTATTTTGAAATTTATAAAGTAGATTTAGCCGTTTAATTAGCGTTAATAATAAAGATGATTATAATTTAATTTATAATAAATAGGGTGGTACCGCGGAAATAGACTAGTTTCGTCCCTTTACTTGGGATTAAACTAGTCTTTTATTATATAAGGAGGAAAAATTATGGATGTTAAAGATTTATTTTTAAAAGATTATATTGGAAAGAAAGTAAAAATAAGTGGTTGGGTTAAAAACCATAGAAAACAAAAAGAATTTGGATTTATTGATTTTTCAGATGGAACAACACAAAAACATTTACAAGTAGTTTATGATAACACACTTGATAACTTTGATGAAATACAAAAAATAAGCGTTGGATCAGCAATTGAAGTAGAAGGAGAAATTAGAAAAAGTCCTGCTAAAGGACAAGACTTTGAGATGGGACTTGAAAGTATTACTCTTTTAGGAGACTGCCCAGAAGATTATCCGGTGCAGCCTAAAAGACACTCAGATGAATTTTTAAGAGAGCAGGCATATTTAAGAGCAAGAACAAATAAGTATGGTGCAATATTTAGAATAAGATCTGTTGCAGCTTTTGCAATACATAAATACTTTCAAGAAAATGGATACGTTTACTTTAATGCGCCAGAACTTACTGCAAGTGATTGTGAAGGTGCTGGAGAAATGTTTAGAGTAACAACACAGGATCTAGATTCAATTGCAAAAAGTAAAAAATATGATTCTTCAAAAGAACTTTTCGGAAAACCAGTTGGACTTACAGTATCAGGTCAGCTAGAAGCTGAGACTTGGGCTATGGCATACAAGAAAACTTATACATTTGGACCAACATTTAGAGCAGAAAACTCAAATACTAAATTTCATGCTAATGAATTTTGGATGATAGAACCAGAAGTTGCATTTTGTGATTTAAATGGAATAATGGATATAGAAGAAGACTGCTTAAAATACATAATTAAATATGTACTTGATAATTGTCCTGATGAGATAAATCTTCTTGATAAATTTGTTTCAAAAGGATTAAAAGAAAAATTAGAAAATGTAATAAACTCTAAATTTGTTCGCATAACACATAAAGAAGTTATTGACATTCTAAAAGATGCTGAAAACAGTGGACATAAATGGGAGTTTAAACCAGAGTATGGTGAAGATATTGCAAAAGAACATGAAACATATATAACAGAATATTTTAAGAAACCAGTATTTATAACAGATTGGCCTAAAGACATTAAAGCATTTTATATGAAACTAAATAAAGATGGCAAGACAGTAGCAGCAGCAGATCTTGAGCTTCCAGGAATAGGAGAGCTTATGGGTGGATCTCAAAGAGAAGAAGATTATGAGAAACTTTCAAAGAGAATGGATGAACTTCATATGGACAAAGCTCCATACTACTGGTATTTAAATTTAAGAAAATATGGAGGATGTGTTCACTCTGGATTCGGTATAGGATTTGAAAGACTATTACTTTATATTACTGGAGCAGATAACATAAGAGATGTAATCCCTTATCCAAGAACACCAGGAAATTGTGAATTTTAATTAAAATTTCTTGTTTAATATAAAAAAATAAGATATAATATAGCATGTCGGAGGTAAATATTATGGCAAAGAAAAATGAAGAAGTAAAAGTTGAAAAGAAAGAAAAAGAATTAGAAAAAGATGTAAATAAACATGAAGTTGATGTAAAAATTGAAGGTAAAGAATGGGAAGATGCTTTAACTAAAGTTTTTACAAAGAAACAGAAAACAGTAGAAGTACCAGGATTTAGAAAAGGAAAAGTTACAAGAGATGTTTACGAAAAACATTTTGGTAAAGAAAGCCTTTATTTAGATGCTGCAGATGATTTAATAGAAAATGCTTATGACAAAGCTTTAAAAGACTCTAAGTTAATACCAGTTGTACAGCCTAGTGTTAATATTAAAACTATTGATGAAAAAGGAATAACATATGTATTTACAATAATTACTAAACCAGAAGTTAAAATAAGTACATATAAAGGTCTAAATGTTAAGAAAGAAGAAGCTAAAGTAACAAAAGAAGAAATAGATCATGAAATAGAGCATTTACTTGAAGAATATACTGAGCTTGTTCCAAAAAAAGGTAAAATTGCAAAAGGCGATTTAGCAATTATTGATTACGTTGGAACAAAAGATGGTAAAGAGTTTGATGGTGGTAAAGCTGAAAACTATTCACTAGAAATTGGTTCTAACACATTTATACCAGGTTTTGAAGATGGACTTGTTGGATTAAAAGCAGGAGATGAAAAAGATCTTAATCTTGAATTTCCAAAAGATTATGGAGCAAAGGATCTAGCAGGAGCAAAGGTTGTATTCCATGTTAAAGTAAATGAAGTAAAAGAAAAACAAAAAAGAGAACTTGATGAAGACTTCTTTGAAGATTTAGGAGTAGAAGGAGTTAAAGATGAAAAGTCTTTAAGAGCAAAGATTGAAGAAAATCTTAAATCTCAAAAAGAAGCTGATATTGAAAACAAATATGTTGATGAGCTTTTAGAAAAAGTATCTAAGAATGTAACAGTTGATATTCCATCAGAAATGATTGACGAAGAAGTAGAACGAATGATAGAAAGATATGCTGATCAATTAAAGAGTCAAGGAATAAGCTTAGAGCTTTACTATCAGTTTACTAAGACAACAGAAGAAGATTTAAAGAAGCAAATAAGACCAGAAGCAGAAAAGACAGTTCTTTATAGATTAATGCTTGAAGAAATAAGTACATTAGAAAGTGTACAAGTAACAAAAGAAGAAACAGAAAAAGAAGCAGAAAAGATTGCAAAGAATTACAATATTTCAAAAGAAGACTTCTTAAAACAAATAGGTGGAACTGATATGCTTGAGTATGACCTTGAAATACAAAAGACAATTGATTTATTAAAGGAATATAATAAACAGTAAGAGAATTTCTCTTACTTTTCTTTTCAATATTAAAAACTAGTGATATTATATAGGAGTTGGAGTTGATATTATGGTTTATTTAGATTATGCTGCAGGAGAAAAAATAGATGATGATGTATTAAATTTATATACTAATTATCTAAAAGATTGCTATCCTAATCCTAATTCTAATCATACACTTGGAAAAGAAATGATGAAGAAAATAGATGATGCTACTAAAAAATATTTAGATCTTTTACAACTTGATGATACATATGAAATAGTATATACAAGTAGTGCAACTGAATCTAATAATCTAGCTTTAAAAGGGTGTGCTAAACGTTATAAAAACTTTGGCAATAAAATTATAATATCTAGTATGGAACACACAAGTATCACTGCTTCTTGTGAAGTACTTTCTAAAGAAGGCTTTGATATAGAGGTGTGTCCAGTAAAAAGTGATGGTAAAGTAGATTTAGATGAACTTAAAAATATGATAGATGACAATACTATTTTAGTATCAATTACATCACTTGATTCTGAACTTTCAATTAAACAAGATTTAGATAAAGTTTTAGAAATTTTGAAAGACTATCCAAATATTCATTTCCATACTGATGCTAGTGGTATAGTTGGAAAAGAAAATTTTAACTTTAATGGAATAGATTTAATAACAGTTGCTCCTCATAAGTTTGGTGGAGTAGGAGACTTAAGCCTTCTAGTCAAGAAAAAAGATGTATTTCTAAGTGCCATGATTTCAGGTGGAAGATCTGCAAGTATTTATAGAGCAGGAACACCTAATACTGCATCAATACTTGCAAATACATTATCACTTGAAAAAGCACTTAATGATCAAAAGAAAAACTATGATTATGTAGAAAAATTACATAATAAAATAATTAATAATCTAAAAAAATATAAGATTGTTAATATAAATAATTTAGATAAAAGTACACCATATATAATTAATTTTAGTGTAAAAGACGTTTTAAGCAATACTTTAGTTGAATACTTAGATGAAAGAGAAATTTATGTATCATCTAAGACTTCATGTTGCCCAGTCTTCTCTCCATCTAAACTTGTATACGCTTTAACTAAGAATAAGAGCCTTGCAAATGAAAGTATTAGAGTAAGCTTATCAAAAAATGTCAAAGAAGAAGAAATAGATGAATTCTTAAATGTTTTAGATGAATACTTAGAAAAGATGTGATAATATGGAAAAATATAAAGAAATAGAAAGATCGATAATAAAGAAATTTAGAAAAGATATATGGAGCAAATTTGTAAAAGGAGTATCAGACTATCATTTAATAAACGAGGGCGATCATATAATGTGCTGTATATCAGGTGGAAAAGACTCATTTTTAATGGCAAAATGTTTAGAAGAGTTAGAGCATCATGGTAATGTTCCTTTTAAAGTAGATTATGTTTGTATGAATCCAGGATATAATGATTACAATCTAAATATGATAAAAGATAATGCTAAAATACTTAATGTTAAATTAGAATTCTTTAATAGTGATATATTTGATATAGTAGAAAAAGAATCTAAAAGTCCATGCTACTTGTGTGCCAAAATGAGAAGAGGATGTTTATATAAGGAAGCTGAAAGAAGAGGATGCAACAAAATTGCACTTGGTCATCACTTTGATGATGTAATTGAGACAAATCTTTTATCAATTCTTTATTCATCTGAAATAAGAACAATGATGCCTTGCCTTCATAGTGAACATTATAAAGGAATAGATTTAATCAGACCATTATATTTAGTAAGAGAAAAAAGTATTATTGCATGGAGAGACTATAACAATTTAACATTTATTAATTGTGCTTGTCGCTTTACTGAAGGGTGCTCAATAATAAATGACGGAACAAGTAAGAGAAAAGAAGTTAAAGAGTTAATTAAAGAACTTGAAAAGAAAAATAAGAATGCAGCCTATAACATATTTAAAGCTTATGACAATGTTAATTTAGCCTGCGTTTTGGGTACTAAAAAAGATGGAGTTTATAGAAGCTTCCTAGAAGATTATAATGCTGAAAAATAACTATCAATAATAATATTTATATTATATGCATATTCTATATATGTAAAATGAGTGCCATACTTAAATGTTATAAGTGCACTTTTTTTAATGAGTTTATTTAATTCTTTACCATCTTTTAAAGGTGTTATAGCATCCCTTTCTCCCCAAATAATTAAAGTATCAATATTTATTCTTTTATAATATTTTCTTAAGTCCTCATTAACTATATTTTTAAAAGTATTTGAAAGTTTTTTATCAAGAACTTTATAATCACTTGATGCATATTTGTTAAATATCTTATTTTTATTCTTTGATAATTTAATTCTAATTTTATAAATTAAAGTTTTTACTTTATGTTTTATTGACCTATTCTTTAAACCTGCAGTATCAATTAAAACAAGCTTTTTAATATTTAAATTATATTTGGAAAGTATAATACTTGCAATTCTGCCTCCAAAAGAGTGAGCGATAATATAAATATTTTTAATACTTTTCTTATTTATAAATTCAAAAACTATATTTGCATAATCATATATAGTTAAATCTTTATTTGGAAGAGGCGTATCATTAAAAGATGGATAACTTATTAAATAAATATTATAGTCTTTAAAATAATTTATTATATTATAAAAAGTAGAATTAACTTCTCCCCATCCTGGAAGAATTATTATGTTTTTATTTTTATATCTATTTATAAAATTAATACCGATTGTCATATCTTTATTTTTATAAAACATTCCTATCACCTAAAATAGTTTATGCAAAAATAAAATAAATGCTTTTACACTTTTGAAATTTATTGTATAATAAAAAAAGAGATAGGATTTGATAAACATGTATTTAAAAGAAATAGTAGCATCAGGATTTAAAAGTTTTGCTGATAAGATTGATATAAAATTAGACAATAAAATAACTTGTATTGTAGGACCTAATGGATCTGGAAAAAGCAATGTTGTTGATGCATGCCGTTGGGTACTTGGTGAGCAGAGTGTTAAAAATCTTCGTGGTTCATCATCAATGTCTGACATTATTTTTTCTGGATCTAAATCTAGAAGTGCACTTAATGTTGCAACAGTTGAGCTTATATTTGATAATAGTGACAAATATATAAACTTAAATTATGATGAAATATCAATAAAAAGAAAAGCATATAGAACAGGTGAAAACGAATACTTTTTAAATGGAGAAAGAGTAAGACTTAAAGACATTACTGATATGCTTTTAGATACTGGTATTGGTAAATCATCTTTTAACATAATAGGACAGGGTGAAGTAGATAAGATACTTTCTGGATCTAGCATTTCAGCACGTGAAATAGTTGAAGAAGCAGCAGGTGTTGTTAAGTACAAAAAAAGAAAAGAAGAAGCAGTTAAGAAACTTGATAAAACCAATATAAACTTAGATAGAGTAGAAGACATTATAAGAGAACTAAGTATGCGTGTCGAGCCTTTAAAAGCGCAAAGTGATAAAGCTAAAAAATACAAAGAAAACAAAGATGCATTAGAAGAAATAGAAATAGCACTTTTAGCATATGATATATATGATTTAAGCGAAAATAAAAAAAGTTTAGAAGATAAGAAAAAGAAGATGGAAGAAGAACTTGCAATAGATGCAGCATCACACTCTAAAGGTGACACATTACTTACTAAGTATAATAGCAAAATAGATGAATTAAACAATAAATTATCTTTACTTAATAATAAGCTATTAGAAACTATAAAAGAGTTATCATCTATTAATAGTGAAAGATTATTATTAGAAGAAAAAGAAAAAAATAAAGATAAAAGTAAAGATGAAGAAAGTTTAAAAGAAGAACTTTTAAAAGAATCAGATTTAAATAATAAAAAGAATATACTTTTAAAAGATATTGATAGTATTAATGAAGAAATAAATACACATAGTGAAGATGTAATATCACTTAATAAAGAAAAAGATAATGTAAAAGAAAAAATGAATATTAAAAGATCATCTTTTTCTAAAACTGAACAAGATATAATAACAATAAGCAAGAAAATATCATCAATTGAAGAAGAAATAGAAAGCTTTGATTTTTTACCTATTACAATAAGAAAAGTACTTAATAATAAAAATTTATCTGGTATTATAAATATATTTGGAAATTTAATAAGTACTGATAATAAGTATGAAGTAGCACTAAGTGTTGCAACATCAGCTTCTAAAAACTTTGTGATAACAGAAACTATGGAAGACAGTAAAAAAGCAGTTGAATACTTAAAAAATGAACATTTAGGAAGAGCAACTTTCTTTCCACTTGATACAATTAAAGCAAGATATATTGATGCAAATACAATAAATGCATTAGAAGGAGATCCTGATTTTTTAGGAACACTTGATAACTTAGTATCATATGACAAAAGATATGAAGGTATTGTAAAGAATCAGTTAGGTCAAATACTTATAAGCCCTGATATAGATAGTAGTAATAGACTTTCTAGAAAAGTTGGAAGAAGATATAGAGTAATAAGCTTAGAAGGCGATACATTTAATGTTGGGGGATCACTTACGGGTGGATCTTTAAAGAAAAAAGGTAGTACTATTAATTTAAAACAAGAACTAGGACTTTTAAAAGATAATTTAAAAGAAAAAGAAGAAGAAAAAGAAAAGGTACAAAAAGAAATAAATAATTTAAGTGTATCTTTAACTGATGTAAATTCTAAATATTATGATTTAAAAGGAAGAGAAGATAATCTAAGAGAGAAATTAAAAAATAAACAAAATGAGCTTGAAAACATTAATAATAGTCTTAATAATAGCAGTGTAGTTATAAATAGTTTAAGAAAAGTTATTAAAAGTGATTCTAGTGTAGAACTTGAAAAACTTCTTAATAAATATAATGATATTAATGCAAATAAAATAAATATAGAAAAAGATATAGAAAATATAAATAAAGAAATAGATGAAGTTAAATTAAAAATTGATGAAGAAGAAGGAAAATATAAAATAAGTAATGCAAATATGCATAACTTAGAGAAAAATATTAATGAGTTTGCATTAAAAATTAACTCTATTGATAATAAACTTGATATAGCACTTAACTCATTAAATGAATATGGAATTACATATGAAAAAGCAAGAAATGATTATCCATTAATGATGGATGCAGATCTTGCTAGATCTAAAGTTGCATCGTACAAGAAAGAACTTAAAGAAATAGGCATGGTTAATTTAGATTCAATTGCAGAGTATGAAGAAGTTAAAACAAGATATGATTTCTTATGTTCACAAAAAGATGATCTTTTAGGAGCTATTAATACACTTCATGACATAATGAATGAAATGGATAGTGTAATAGAAGAAGAATTTACTAAAACATATTATGAACTTAATACGGAATTTGATAAAGTATTTAAAGAACTATTTGGTGGAGGCCGTGCTGGACTTGAACTAGATGATAAAGAAAATATGTTAACAACAGGAATATCAATTATGGCATCACCTCCAGGAAAGAAACTTAAAGGTGTAAGCTTACTATCAGGTGGAGAAAAAACATTAACTGCAATAAGTTTGCTTTTTGCAATACTAAATATAAGACCAGTACCATTCTGTATATTTGATGAAGTAGAAGCAGCACTTGATGAAGCAAATGTAGATACATTTGGTAAATATTTAGGACATTACAAGAATAAAACACAATTCTTAATAATTACACATAAGAAAAAAACTATGGAATATGCAGATACATTATATGGTATTACAATGCAGGAATCAGGTGTATCTAAACTTGTAAGTGTAAAATTAAATGAAAAAACTGTAAAATAAAAATTTAATTAAAAATTTTGTTGACTTTGCAATTAAAGAGAGTATACTTATTTCTAGGTATATGATTTATGTTTCATTTTTTGAAACATTATATCTTATCTATTTCATATACTTATATGATTTGTGAAGAAGGTAAACTTCAAAGTAGAAAATCGTTTGTAATTACCTAGTTGGGTAGTAAGTTTGTTTTAGAGTTTTCTTTAAGACTTACTTATTACTTTTATCTAGAACGATTGGTAAACCGGCATACGTTTCAAAATGTATGCTGAGTGGGAAGGCCTCCTACTTGTTTCACTCTTTATTATGTGTCTAGTATACAAGACGTGTAAGTACCATGGAATTTAATTATTCTTGTTCTACTAAAAAGAGTGCAATTCATGATTTATTAATAAGAGAAAGTTACTCTGATAAGAAGTTTGTTAATTCAAACTAAACTAGAAAAGACTTGAATCTAATTGATTTGAGTCTTTTTTTGAGTCTCCACTTTTTGAACTGAACCTCAAAAGTTGGACAGTTTATAAATAGTTACTAGTTAGAGAATTGTAGTCTACAATTTACTTGAGACAATCTTTTTAATCATTCTTTAAAATTGCATCATATGAAATTTTATAATTGCTTTTGATTTTCTCATAAAAAGCTTCAATACTGTAATCATAATATTCAGTAAAATATAAATTTCCTAATTTTTCCAATAATTTATTATCACTTTCCCTTCTTCTATTTTTATGGATAAATCCTTTTTCTACTTCTTCTTTAAATTTCTTTTTTAGTCTATAAATTTGTCTATCACTCATTCTAAGTTCAAATTTTACCTTCTCAATATTTTTTTACTTCATCATTATTCATGAGTCATGTATCCTTTCTGTATCAATTGATACAATGACTAATTATACCAAAATACTGACATTTTCATGAATTTTTCACATATTTTCTTTATTTGCTTTAAAAAAATTCTTTATTATGATACAATCTAACAAGGAAAGAGGTAAGATACATGAAAAATGATGATAAGATATTTATATTTGGTCATAAGAAACCAGATACAGATGCAGTAACTAGTGCTATTTCACTTTCATATTTAAAAAATAAACTTGGTATGAAAACAGAGCCTAGAGTACTTGGAGAATTAAATAAGGAAACTCAGTATGCACTTAAGTACTTTGATGTTAAAAAACCAGAATATTTAAATGATGTTAAATTGCAGTTAAAAGATATTGATTATCATAAAGACTTTGTCTTGCTTGAAAATGAATCAATATTTGATGGATATCAGTATATGTTAAAAGAAGGTTTAACTGGTATTCCAATAGTAACTGATAAACGTAAATTTGTTGGATTAATTACAATGAAAGATTTAATTAGATCATTTATTAGTGATACTGATAATAATTTGCTAACAAGTTATGATAATTTAATTAAAGTTTTAGATGGTGAATCTATTACAAAATTTGATGATGAGATTAAAGCTAATGTCTTAGTTGCAAGTTATAAAAGTACAAACTTTATAAATAATGTTAAACTAAAAAATGATACAGCATTAATTGTAGGCGATAGACACTCAATAATTGAATATGCAGTAAATTCTGGTATTAAACTAATAGTTATTACTGGAAACTCTGAAATACATGATGAACATATTGAAATAGCTAAAAAGAAACATGTAAATATAATTAGAACTAAATATGATTCGTTTCATACAGCAAAGCTTATTTCACTTGCAAACTATATTAAGACAATGATTAGATCTTATAATACTACTAACTTTGAAGAAAGCGAATATGTTGATACAGTACTTTCTGTAAATGAAAAATTAAGACATACAAATTATCCAGTAGTTGATAAAGATGGTAACTGTTTAGGACTTCTTAGAATAACAGATTTAAATAGTAAGCATCCAAAGAAAGTTATGTTAACTGATCACAATGAAAAGCTTCAAACAGTTGATGGGATAGATGAAGCTGAAATACTTGAAATAGTTGATCACCATAACTTAGGATCAATTACAACAATGCAGCCTATTAACTTTAGAAATATGGCAGTTGGATCATCTAATACAATAATTTATATTATGTATAAAGAAAATAATGTTGAAATACCTAAAGAAATTGCAGGTATGATGCTTTCAGGAATACTATCTGATACATTAATATTAAAGAGTCCAACAACAACTGATTACGATAGAGAAGCTGTTAAAGAGCTTTCAAAAATTGCAGAAGTTGACTATGAAAAATATGGTATGGATATGCTAAAAGCGGGTACATCACTTAAAGGCATGTCAATAGAAGATGTTTTATTTAACGATTATAAACTTTATAGTGTTAAAGATACTAACTTTGCAGTAGGACAGTTCTTTACAATGAACTTTGATGATATAAAGAAAGATATTGAAAAATATCTAGATGTTATTAATAAAACTGCTAAAGATAACAATTATTCATTAGTATGTCTATATATAACTGATATAATTAAAAATGGTAGTTACATACTTTATAGTAATAATGGACAAGGAATAATTGATTTAGCATATGGAAAAGAAATGCATGAAGCAGACTTTATAGAGGGTTGTGTTTCAAGAAAGAAGAATGTTGTTCCACTAATAATGGATGCATTAGATAATTAAGGAATAAGTATTTATGAAAAATTTAGTATTATTTTTTAAAGGATTTATTCTTGGAGTTGCAAATATAATTCCAGGAGTATCAGGGGGTACACTTGCAATTACACTTGGTATATATGAAGATATTATTAAAGCTATAAGTCACTTCTTTAGCAATTTTAAAAAGAATATTAAGTTCTTACTTCCAATTGCATTAGGTGCAGTTGTATCAATTTTACTTCTAAGTAAAGTAATAAGCTTCAGCTTAGAAAAAGCACCAGTTGCAACAACACTTTTCTTTATAGGATTAATAGTAGGTGGTCTTCCACTGATATTTAAAAAAATTGAAGGCAAGAAAGTAAAGAAAAGTTATATAATAAGTTTTATAGTACCTATGGTAATAGTCCTTGGACTAACATTTATAAGTAGTGGAAATAATTACATAAACTTAACAAATTTTAATCCATTAATGATTTTAATTCTATTTATTGTAGGAGTAGTTGCATCTGCAACTATGATAATTCCAGGTATTTCTGGATCATTTGTACTTATGCTTCTTGGATTTTACAAACCAATTGTTAAAACAGCAAGTAACTTAACAAATCTAAATATGTTTGGACATAATATGCTTGTACTTATTCCATTTGGAATAGGAGTACTTGTTGGAATTGTTCTAATTGCAAAGTTAATAGAATATTTACTTAAGAAGCATGAAACATCAACATATTATGCAATAATTGGATTTATAATTTCATCAATTGCAAGTTTAATTATTGGATTATTTGCATATAAATTAAATGTAGTAGAATTGTTAGTAGGAGTTCTTATGTTTATGATAGGAAGTCTTATAGGTTACAAGTTAGGAGATAAATAATGAAAATATTACAAGTTATAATTTTAGGTATTGTACAAGGAATAGCAGAATTCCTTCCAATATCTTCATCAGCACATTTAATAATATTTAGAGATGTATTTGGAATAGCAAGTTTTATAAAAGGTGATATGGAACTAACATTTGATTTAGCACTTCACTTAGGAACACTTTTTGCAATAATAATATTCTTCTTTAAAGATATAATAAGAATACTTGTTAATGGTTTTTCAAAAGAAAAAGTGCATAAAAAAGGTGGCAATCTTTTATGGCTACTTGCTATTGCAACAATACCAGCAGGTATTGCAGGAGTACTTTTTGAAGATGCAATAAGTGACTTCTTTAGACATAATTATATATTAATATCGTTAGCATTAATATTTATGGGAATTGTTTTATATCTTTGTGATAAGAAGTCTAAACAGTCAAGAAAAATGGAAGATTTAGGAGTTAAAGATGCAATAATAATTGGCATTTCACAAGTCTTTGCACTAATTCCAGGTTTTTCTAGAAGTGGTATGACAATATTAGCTGCTCGTCTTTTAAAAGTAAATAGAGAAGATTCAGCTAAATTCTCATTCTTTCTGTCACTTCCAGTAGTCTTAGGAGCTTGTGCTCTTAAGCTTTGCAAAGAAAGCACATGGACACTTATTGGAGCTAATGTAGATATATTTATAATAGGAATGCTTGCAAGTTTTATAACAGGAATACTTTCAATTAAATTTTTACTTAAATATCTTGATAACCACAACTTTAAAGTATTTATGATATATAGAATATTAATAGCAATAGTAGTAATACTTGTTGTTACAATAAAATAGATAGCAAAAGTGCTATCTATTTTTTAACAAGAAATTAAGAAAAGGCAACCCCACTAAAAAGTGGAAAGTCAAATTAAATATAATATTAACTTTTTTTGTCTTCTTCACTCATAAAATCTTGAAAATCTGGATTCTTATTTAATGATTCAACTTCATCTTTAAACTTTGACATAATCTTGTCTCACTTCGAATACCTATCTAGTTCTTCTAAACCATAATCAAGCATCAATAAGTATTTATATTTTTTTCTTTTTTTCTTCGTTGTAACATTTTTCTTTATTTAATTCTACTTGATAAATCTTATTATCTACTCTAAATACAGCATCAACAAACTTTCTTTTTACATGAACATTTTAACTTAAAAGTTCACCATTTCTAGTTTTATCTGGATCAATTTTAACTTTCTTACCAAATATTTCACTTAGGATTGCTTCTAATATATCATTATTTTCTTTCTTAAAGAATAAGCATTTAAAAGTGTAGTCGTATTTGAAACTCCAGAACTTATAGCAATTATCTTCTTGCATATTTTATCACTCCCTTTGATAGCACTTTTCTCTGTCTGGCTTATACTTTAACACATATTAGGATTCAAGTTCAAATGACCAATTTTGTAAATCTGAGTACTTTTCCTGCAGATTTTAAAATTTGATATCTTTATAAGTTATTATTTAATATAAATTTTCATATAATTTTCTAGGTGATATTAATGTTTTCAAGAAAGTCTAATTTACGAATGAAATATTTATTAATACTTTTTATAATACTATCAATAATTATCTTACTTAAAGTACTTTATATTGAAATATTTAAAAATAATATGTTAAGTCGTAAAGCATCACTTTCATGGAGTAAAGATTTGCCAGTTGAATCTGAAAGAGGAAAAATACTTGATAGAAATTATAATGAATTAGTAACAAATAAAATATCAGCATCACTTTACGTAGTTCCTAATGAATTAAAAAATAAAAAAGATGTTTGCATTAAATTATCTTCTATACTTAACTGTGAATGTAAAGATATTTACAATCATTTAACTAAAAATGTTGCAATAGAAAAAATATTTCCAGAAGGAGTTAAACTTTCTAAAGAAAAAATAGAAAAAATAAATAAATTAAATATTAAAGGAATATTTCTTTTAAGTGAAAATAAAAGATATTATAAATATGGTAAAACACTTTCTCATGTACTTGGATATGTTGGAGACTACAATCAAGGCCTTTCTGGAATAGAATCCTACTATGATAAATATTTAAGATCATCTTATGGTGCAGTTAAATATTATGCAGATAGAGATGGTAATAAACTAAATATAAGTGATGACTTAGTAAATGGAAAAGAAGGATTTGATGTAAGATTAACTATTAATATGGACATACAAAAAAGCATAGAAAGAGAACTTGATAATGTTGTTTATAAGTTTGATCCCGATAAAGCGCTTGCTCTTGTAATGAATCCAGAAACAGGAGAAATACTTGCAATGTCAAGTAGACCTAACTTTAATCCCAATAATTATAAAAAATATAAAAGTAATGTATTAAATAGAAATCTTCCAATATTTTCAACATATGAACCAGGTAGTACACAAAAAATTATTTCAATGACTGCAGCGGTAAATGAAAACGTACTTGATATTGATAAAGATAGATTTTATGATTCTGGAAGTGTTAAAGTAAGTGGAGTTAGAATTGGATGCTGGAAATCAGGTGGGCATGGTGATCAAAGCTTTATGGAAGTATTTCAAAATAGTTGTAATCCAGGATTTGTAGAAATAGGAAAAAGACTTGGAAAAGATAAATTATTTTCATATCTTTATAAGTTTGGCTTTGGCACTAAAACAGGAATTGATTTAGAAGGAGAAGGAAAAGGAATACTTTTTGATTTAAAAAATGTACATGACCTAGAACTTGC
The DNA here is from genome assembly GCA_900319955.1 of uncultured Eubacteriales bacterium. Taxonomy (GTDB): domain Bacteria; phylum Bacillota_I; class Bacilli_A; order RF39; family UBA660; genus UBA2730. The sequence goes on from ONQM01000006.1 coordinate 50,564, forward strand.
AACAACAGCATTTGGTCAAGGAATATCCGTAACACCTATACAGCAGGTAAGAGCAGTCTCAGCTATTGTAAATGGAGGATATCTTTTAAAACCATATATTGTAAAAGATATAATTGACTCTAAAACAGGAACAGTCGTTAAAAGTTTTCATAAAAAAGTTTTAAGAAAAATAATTAAAGATGAAACAAGTAAGACAATGAGAAGAGCATTAGAAAATGTTGTTGCAAAAGGTGGAGGCAAAGCTGCATATATTGAAGGATATAGAGTAGGAGGTAAAACTGGTACTGCACAAAAGCAAGAAAATGGAAAATATTTAGTTGGAAATTATATAATGAGTTTTATGTCAGTAGTTCCTGCAAATAAACCTAAGGCAGTACTTTATCTCGCAATAGATAATCCTAAGCATACTCCAAAACTTTCATCATATACAACAACACCAGTTGCAAGAAGAATACTTTTGGACATTATTGATGCACTTGAAATTAAAAAGCAAAAAGGGCAAATACCAAAAGATTTAGAATGGAATGATACAGAATATGTAACTATACCTAATGTTATTGGAAAAAAACTTAAAGATGCTAAAAATAAATTAAAAGATTTTACATTAGTATATAGTGGTAGTGGTAAAAAAATAGAAGACATATCTCCTAAGCCTGGAACAAGAATTCCTAAAGACAGTACATTAAGAATACTTCTTAATTAGTGTAAATAAGTGTTAAATTTTAACTAAAATAACAAAAACTTAAAGTTTTATGATATAATAATCTATTATGAGAGCGAGGAATATAAAATGCTTCTTTTAACAAAATCGATATTTTCAATAATGATAGGATTTTTAGTATCAGCAGTACTTGGATTCTTTATAGTACCAGCACTTAAAAAAATGCATGTTGGTCAAAGAATAAGTTCATATGTTGGACCAAATCATAAGAAAAAAGAAGGAACACCTACAATGGGTGGAATAATTTTTATACTTGGTACAATAATTACTATGGCTGCACTTTTAGCAACTGGAAAAGTTTCATTTACATCTAACTTAGCAATTGTGTTAATTGTATTTATTGGATATGCATTAATAGGATTTATTGATGATTTCTTATCAATTAGAAAACATAGTAATGAAGGATTAACTGTATATCAAAAATTATTTTTACAAGTTTTAATAGCAATAGTATTTTTCTATATATATATGAAAAATGGAGGACAGACATCATTTGTTGTTGGAACACTTCATATTGATATAGAAATGGGATTTATATATGGACTATTTATACTTTTAATACTTGTAGCATCATCAAATGCTGTTAACCTAACAGATGGACTTGATGGACTAGCAGGTGGAATATCAGTGATTGCAATGCTAGCTTTTGCTCTTATTTCACTTATGGTTGGATATGAAGATATTGGAGTTTTTTGCTTAGTTTTATGTGGATCTATAATGGGATTTTTACTTTATAATACATTTCCGGCACGTGTATTTATGGGAGACACTGGATCCCTTGCAATAGGCGGTGCAATGGGAGCTATTGCAATACTTACACATAGAGAACTTACATTAATTGTAGTTGCAGGAGTACCAGTTATAGAAACACTTTCAGTAATCATTCAAACATTTTCAGTACAAGTACTACATAAAAAAGCATTCTTAATGACACCACTTCATCATCACTTTGAAAAACTTGGATGGAAAGAAACAGATATAGTTAAAATGTTTTGGATTGTAGGTCTTATACTTGCAATGGCAGGAATACTATTTGGCGTTTGGCTATAGTATTTTTTTCTAAAAAATATTTGAAATAAAACTATTATGTTATATAATATAACTAAAGGGTAAGTGATACTATGAATAATAATGAAAATAATGAGAATAATCAAAATCAAAATATAATTAATATACCTGGTGTTATAATACCACCACAAAAAACTGAAAATGGTGTTGTAATATCAAGTACAGTTGATGATACCAAGGAAACAATTGGGGGAGAAAATATTTCTACATCAAATGATGTTACAATCCAAACTCCTGTATCTGCGCCAGTCCAAACTACGCAAATGCCTCAGCAAACGCAAGAAGCAGCAAATTCAGTTACAAATGTAAATAATCCTGCATCACTCATTCCAAATGGTAATTTAGCACCTACTGATCCAACACAAACTGCAAATAAAATAAATGCATATGCCTCAACAAATTCTACGCCTCAACCTATAAATACACAGCTTCCAATAAATGATGCATCACTTCCAAAAGTTGAAACAACAGAACTTGATAAAAAAGGAAGACCAATAAAAAAGAAGAAAGATAAGAAAAAGAAAAGTGCAGGAACTATAGTTGTTAATAGTGGTTTAGTTGGAGTAATAGTACTTCTTTTAATGGGACTTGGATATTTTGTATATAATGATTATTTTAAGCCAAAACCTAAAGTAGATCCAGTAAAAGAATATTCAAGAAAAAGAACATACAATATAAATAGTTATATTGTTAAAGAACTATTTGATTTTGTAAATTTAAAAGGATGTGGAGATCAAATTAATTTCTTCTATTCTGGTGACAATATAAAGGCTTCAGATTTAACACAAGAAAATAAAAACTATTTAGCATATAGGATGCTTAAATATTCATCATTTGAAAAGAAAAATTGTACAACATATGAAAATGCAATGCATGCATCAAATCCATTAGGGCTTTGGTATTGTGGCAATTATGATGAAACTGGAAAAGAAGATGAAACAACAGTTTTTTCTGAAGCAGATTTAAAAGATGAAGTTGAAAGAATGTTTGGGGATGGAAGCTATAAAGCAGTATCTTTTGCAACAAATGCTAGTGCAAGATATATGTATAATGAAAAAAATGAAAATTATGTATATCAATCATTCTCAGGAGATAATTCATGTACACCTCATACAAATACATTAACAGATGTATATGGGGAAGGAGACAATGTAACAATAGTTGTAAAAGTAATAAATAATGAAAATAAAAATGAAACTCTTTTCTACTATACATTTACTGAGTCTGATGATGGAAATTACTACTTTAATAATTTAACTAAAAAGAGACTCTAATTCGACAAATAAATTTCTTTATATTTGATACCATATTTTTGGTGATAATATGAAGAAATTTTTTTTATCAATAATTTTTACAATAATTCTTGGTGTTTTTGCAGGCAACTTTCTATGCAATTATGTACATGCAAAAGACTCTAAAACTCTTTATCTTCTATCTACTGGATCATATATAGATTATAAAGAAGCATTAAAAGATTCAAATGAACTAAATAATAAAATAATAATAGAAAAAGATATGTCATATGATGTTATAATAGGAGCATCATTTAATAAAAGTAACCTAAATAAAATATCAAAAATTTATAAAAATAAAGGATATACATACTTTATAAAAGAAGAAGAAATAAGTGATAAAGAATTTATTAAAAATATGAATAACTTTGATTTAATATTAAAATCTTCTACTAAAAAAGATGAAATAAATAAAATAAATGGAATAATTCTATCATATTATGAAGAAAAGTTCATAAAATAGTGCATTTTTTTATTTTTTTGTCGAATAATATATATAGGGAGGTTTAAAAATGATTAAAGATATACCAGAAAAAGAAAGACCTATAGAAAAGTTATTTGAAAAAGGAGAAAAAGCATTATCAGACAGTGAGTTAATTGCAATTATTTTAAGAAGTGGAACAAAGTCTAAATCTGCAATAGATCTTGCAAGAAATATATTAGAAAAAAATAAAGATTTAAGAGAAATTAATGCAAGAAGCTTAAAGTCTATTAAAGGAGTTGGAGAAGCTAAAGCAGCATCTTTAGCAGCAGCATTAGAGCTAGGCAAAAGAGTTTACTTAAATAAAACTGATAACAAAGTAAAATTACTTAATGCAGAGGAAATATTTAATTACACAAAATATCTTTTTAACTCTTTAAAACAAGAAGAATTTTATGTACTTTACTTTAATAATAAGCAAGAATTAATTGAAACAAAACTTCTTTTTAAAGGAACAATAAATAGTAGTGTAGTGCATCCAAGAGAAATATTTAAAGAAGCATATCTTCTTTCAGCATCAAAAATAGTTTGCATGCATAATCATCCATCAGGATCTACTATTCCATCTAAGAAAGATATAGAATTTACAAAAAATATTGTTAGAATAGGGTCATTAATGGGAGTAAATGTAATAGATCACATAATAGTATCAGATAATAAATTTTATTCTTTTTATGAGCATAATAATTTAAACTAGTTCTTTTAATTTCTAGATAATTATAATATAATATAAATCGGAGTGATACTATGTATAAAGTAAAAGAAAATAATAAAAAGAAAAAAATAATTATAATCATTTTAATGATTGTCCTTGCAATTCTTTTAATATTTTATAGTCTTATGTCAAAAAGAAAAATGGGAATAATTGAAAGAGGATTTAAAGATGCAAGTGTCGTAGCTGAAAAAGTATTTGCTTACCCATTTACAGCATTAAATACAAACAAAGGAAGTGACATGAGCAAAAGTTATATAATACAGAAAAATGTAAATGCTTCCCTTGAAAAAGAAGTAGAAGAATTAAAAAATGAACTTAATCTTAATAAGACACTTACTGAATATGATCCAGTATCTGCAACTGTACTTTCAAGGAACAAAGGATACTTTTATAATACACTTTTAGTTGATAAAGGGAAAAAAGATGGAATAAAAGACGATATGGCAGTAGTTACGTATAATGGTCTTATAGGAAAAACAATTAATACAACATATAATTCTACAACAGTAAAACTAATTACATCAGATGATTTAAACTTTAAAGTATCAGTATCAATAATGACAGATAATGGAGACTCTTTTGCAATACTAAGTGGTTACAATAAAAAAGATGGAACAGTAAAAGTAACAGATGTTGATAAAGATGCAAATATAAAAATAGGAGATAAAGTATTAACAAGTGGACTTAGTTCCAATTTTCCAAGAGGTATATATATAGGTGAAGTAAAGAAAATAAAAAGTGATAAATATAATTTAAGTCATACACTTTATATTAAAACTAAAGAAGATTTTAATAATATACATTATGTAACTATATTAAAGGAGAATAAATAATGCTTATATTTATATTTTCTTTTATTCCATTTATTTTAGATTACATATTTAATTTATTTATGCCATATTTATCTAACAACTTATCTATATTTAATACATGTTTTACTATAGTTACAATTGCTTTAATATATCCTTTATTTAAAGAAAATAAAAATTATTTAATCTTTTTGATTTTTTACGGAATAATATATGATTTATTTTTTACAGGACTTTTTGTATATGATGGATTAATATTCTTGCTACTTGGTCTTATTACAATATACTTTAATTCTAATTTAGAAAATAACTATATTAATACAATTACTTATATATTATTTTTATTATTTATATACTTTGGAATATATTCATCATTTATGTTTATATTTAATGTAGTACCAATTAATTTCTATAAATTTATATATATATTTATACATAGTATTTTATCAAATGTTATTTATTCAACAATTATTTATTTAATTATTTATAAATTAAGCGAAGATAAAAAGAAAAGAAAATATATAAGGTAATAATTATATATTTTTTTCATATAATTTTTTAGGTGATTATATGAAAAAAATCTTATTAACAATATGTCTTTTTGTATTTAGTCTTTATTATACTTATATATGTTCTGAAATTCTAATTAGAAATAATCCAATATATTTAAAGATTGTTAAGAATAGTCATAAATATGAAAAAAATCCTACTAATGCAAAAATAACATTCAATGAAATAGAGCCTGGTAAAAGTGGTAAGAAAGTAAGTAAGATGGAATCATTTAACAATATGAATAAATATGGAAAATATGATGATTCACTATATGTATTTCACGAAGAAAAGCCTAAAGTAAATATAGACTCTTACTATGATAAATATATAACGATAGGAAATAAAGATATAAAGTCTGTTTCGCTTATTTTCACTGTATCAGATTCTAGTGGGGTAGAAGATATTTTAAAAGTGTTGAAAGAAAAAAGTGTACATGCAACATTCTTTATAGATGGAAGACTTATGGAGACTGATAATAATTTAATAAATAAACTTATTTACAGTGGTAATGAGATAGAGCTTTTAAACTATGATGGACTATTTGATGAAAATAAATTTAAAAACAGTTTAGACTATCTAAGTTTAATTAAAAATGATGAAAATCTTTACTGTTATACACCATTTAAAAGAGATAAAGTCTTAGAAATATGTAAGAAAAATAAACTTCATACAGTAGTACCAACTATTGTAATAAATAGAGATATGTTATATATAGTAAAGGAAAATTTAAAAAATGGATTAATAATAAAAATGCCTAATACAGATAAGACACTTTCTGTAACAATAGATTATATTAAATCTAGAAATTATAAAATAGTAAAATTAGAGACACTTCTTCATGAATAAATATTTCACATAACTTTCATAATAAATACATATTAATTACATATTAATATAATAAAATTAAATCATGAAAGTAGAAAAAGTATGAATAGAAAAATAAAAAATATCATTATGATATCAATACTTGGAGTTTTAGTTACACTTTTAGGACTTACAATATACTTAAATAAAGGAGAAAAAATAAAAAATGTTGAAATGCCACCTACTATGAATAGCAATAATAGTAGTGAAAGTATGGCACCGCTTGATAAGCCAAGTGATAGCAGTAGCAAGTCATCTAGTGAGACTCCAGAAAAGCCTGATAGTAATTCAAATAATGGATCAAATGAAATGCAAAGTGGCATGGAAGGAGAAATGTCTCTTCCAGAAAAACCTGAAAAGAATCAATCAGTAAGTTATTGTGTAGTGTTAATACTTTTAAGTTTATCTATAAGTATAATAATTATTTACTTAATTATGTCTAGGTTTAATAAAAAGACATTTAAAGAAACGTTATCATCATCTGATAAAAAGATAGCATAAAAGAAAATAGTAAAGATAATCAAAAAAAATTTGAGAAAAAAGTAATATAACATATGAAAGTAGTAACACTATAGAAAATGTTAAAACACTTTCAAATAACACTTATACATCAGATGAATCTGATGAGAATGCTATTTTAGTGAGTAATGGATGGAAATTAAAGGCAAGTGATATAACAATTAATAAAAGCGGTAACTCTAACTCTACTGAAAATGCAGATTTTTATGGCACTAATGCTGCACTTATTGTAACAAAAGGAACTGTAACTGTTAAAAATTCAACACTTGAGACAAATAAAACAGGATCTCCAATCATATATTCAACTGGTAAAATAACAGTAGATAAAGTAAATGGTACATCAAATAATGCCCAAGCAGTTGTTGTAGAAGGTAAGAATAGTGCTAAAGGAAATCGTGGATCTAACAATAAAACAGATTCAAGTGGCGTTATGATATATCAGTCTGCATCAGGTGATGCAGGAGAAGAAGCAGGAACGTTTACATCAAATGATTTAACTATTTCTATAGATAAAAATAGTTCATACTATAAATCATCACCAATGTTTTTTGTAACAAATACAAATGCAAAGATTAACTTAAAAAGTACAAAATTAGAATTTGGAAGTGCAGTACTTTTAAGTGCTAAAACTACAAACGAGTGGGGCAAATCTGGATCTAATGGTGGCAACGTAACTATGAATTTAAAAGATGAAGATATAGAAGGAAATATGGAAATAGATGATATTTCTTCTCTAACATTAAATCTTACAAACAGCACTCTTAAAACTACTATAAATAATAACAATACTGCTAAAAGTATTAAACTAAAATTATCTAGTAATTCTAAAATTATTCTAACTGGAGACTCTTATATTACAAATTTAGATGATGAGGATGAATCTTATTCAAATATAGATTTAAATGGATATATTTTATACGTAAATGGTAAAAAATTAGACATTTGAAATATTTAATAAAACACTTCTAAAATAAATTAAATTAGAGGTGTTTTAAATTGAAAAAAAATGATAAAAGTAAAAGTGAGGGAATAGAAAACTTCCTTTGCCCAACAACAGATCTTTATATAACGCAAGGTGCAGGAGAAAAATTTAGTCATAAAGGAGTTATGGCATGTGACATAAGAGGAAAAGAAAAAGGTGTTAGATATCCATATTTTGCGCCATGTTCATGTAAATGTATAAAAACATATGAAAGTTTTGGAGAAGCTATATTTAAAAGTATAGATAAAGTAAGATTTGCAAATGGAATAGTAGATTATGCAGTATTTATAACTGCACATGATAACAATATGATTGCAAAAGAAAATATGATTTTTATGCAAGGAGATTTGCTTGGACATATGGGTGATAAAGGGAAGGCAACAGGAGTGCACTTACACTTTGAGGTGGGAACAGGACCTGATACAAAGCTTTATAAAAATAAATATGGTAATTATGCATTAAAAAATGAAATAGATTTAGATGATGCTATGTTTATAGATAACACGAATATTTTAACTAAAAGAGGTTCTTGGAAATATACAAATAAAATAAATAATAAAAAATATTTAAATCTTCCAAAGACATTTACTAAATGGAGAGTCTATAAAGAAAATGTCATTCCAATTAAAAAAAATGCATGTGGCTATTTAAACCCAAAAAAATTTGGAGGCCTTTCATATGAAATATTAGGTTTTACTGATAATAATTCATGTGTGGTTATTAAAACAAGAGATTATGGAATTGTAAAAATATACATAAAAAAAACTAAAGCATCTATAACCTTTAGTCCTCTTTATTAGTAGCTTTTACCACCTAAGTCAAGAGCATTTAACTCCATCTTAATAATGATTGATGTAATCTCTTTATCAGAAAGTCCAATTTTCTTTAAGTCTTTTCTGCTTAAATGCCATAAATCATTAACAGTTACAACATTATTTTCTTTTAAAACTTTATTGATACTTTCACTTAAACTTAAGTAACTAATGTTTTTCTCTAAAATATCCTTCATTTTGCAATCACCTATATACATTATACCATTAATTTTAACTTTTGGGTAAGAAAAAGTTATGATATAATAAATAATTATAGGAGATTTTTATGACATTACTTGAATATATCGATAAATATGGAAATTTTTCATTTAAAGAAAAAAGTTTTAATGAGGTTGATAATATTATATTATCATCGATAAGTTATCTTGATTTATCAAGCTTTGTACCACATAACATGTTAAGTAAAATAAGCCTGCAAGATACATCAATACTTTATTTTAAGTGGCTTAAAGATGATAAAAATAAAATAACTGCACATAAATCAGCATTAAAAGTATTTAAGTGTATCTGCAAGAAGAAAAGATATAAGAATTTAATGCTTTACAATTATAAATATATAAAAGGTGAAAAAGAGCAGTTTAAAGCTTTAACTATTGATATAGATGATAAAACATCATATATTTCTTTTGAGGGGACAGATGATCTAATAAGTGGATGGAAAGAAGACTTTTATCTTGCATGCTTTTATCCAGTAGAAAGTCAAAAAGCATCTATTCATTATGCGAATAAATTTATTCTTTCTAAAAGAAAATTAATATTTGGAGGGCACTCTAAAGGAGGAAATCTTGCTCTTACTGCAGCATGCTTTTCAAGCAGATTTGTAAAAGATAATATAATAGCAGTATACTCAAATGATGGACCAGGGTTTAGAAAAAAAGAATTTGAAAGCGATGAATACAAAGAAATACTTCCAAAATATCATTTAATAATACCAAACTATTCATTCTTTGGACTTTTACTTAGACATACTGATGATTATGAAGTAGTAAAATCAAGCATAAAAGGAATATATGCACATGACTTTTTATCATGGCAAGTAGATGATGATAAATTTAAAAAGACTAGTCTTTCAAAAACATCAATTTTTTTCAGCAAATCAATGAAAAAATGGGTGGAAAGCTATAACGATAATGATAGACTATTATTTGTAAATTCTATGTTTGAAGTATTTGATAAATTAAATATTAAAAGTGTAGAAGAAATACTTAAACATAAAACTCTTATTCCAAAAATAATAATTGATACTAAGCCATCATCAAAAGTTAGGAGGATGCAAAAAGACTTTATAAAAATTGCACTTGAATATTTAACTCTTAAGTAGTATTATTAAAAGGTCTTGAGGGGGAAATCTTTATGAAAATAGATGATGAATTAAAAAAAGAAATGGCATATTTTGGATATAAAAAATGTACATCTAAATTTTTTGAAAGTAATGATTTTTATAGATTAAAGGGATATTTTATTGACCTTCCACATATAGATCAAAATATAAGTAATTTTAAAATATATGATAAAGTAACATTAATTAAATATGGTAAATATTTTTTAAATAGACATTTAGGAGATGCAAATAAGGAAGTAAGATATCTAGAATTTGGAAGCTTAAATCATAGATTAAGAAAAAAATTTGGAGTTTATCCATCAAAAGAAAATTATGAAAAAATTGGAAAATATGTAAATAAAAAAAGTATGTATGTAAATGCATATGAAGTTCCTCTAACAATAATTAATGCAGAGAATCGTGAATTAGGATCATGCTATCAATATATTTTTGATTATGCTTTTAATGAAACAGGAATACTAAAAAAATTACCTGTTGTAGAAACTGGAGTTGAGATAAACGCATCAGATAATCATTCTATGAAATCAACATATATTCATGAACTCTATCATATGCTTCTTTTTAGAAATAAAGGATATACTAGTAACTTATTATATGAAGAATTTATTCCATATTTTGTTCAAAAAGTAAGTTCTATTGAAATATCTGATGGAGTGCTAGAATCTGATAATATCTATAGACTAAATATACTTTCAAATTTTTTAAATAATTATAGTTTAGACGATAATTATTATGATAAAGTATTTGATGCAGAATATATTATGGCCTTTGTCTTATCAGAAAACCTATTTATAAAATATATAAGTGGTAGTGACAAAATAAAAAAAGAGATAGACTCCTATATTAAAAATGTAGTAACAGGTAAAAAAAGAATAGAAGATTTATTAGAAAAATTTAATATAACACCAGAAGAGGGATCTAAAATACTTATAAATAAAAGTAAAAAACTAAGAAGAGAAGAATTTATACAAAAAAATTAGTTAATGTTTTAATAGACAATTATTCGAAAAAAAGTTTGACTTATGCAAGTAAGACAATTCTTAAATAAATATTTGTGAAAACATTTTTGATGTTTTCATTTTTTAAAACAAAAATACTTTTCTCTTAAGAAAATTTATAGTATACTTATTATAGGTGAACACTATGAATAAGGTATATACTGGACTTGAAATTGGTGAAAATACGATTAAGATTGCAACATTTAAAGAAGTATATGGTAATCTAAAACTTCTTGCAAGTGCTGAAGTGAAAACAAAAGGCATTTCAAAAGGAAGAATAATAGATGCTAAACTAGTTGCAAAGTCTTTAAATGCTGCAAAAAAAGATCTTGAAAATAAATTAGGTATAGAAATAAGCAAAATAGTTTTAAGCATAAAACCATATGATACAGATTATAAAATAGCAAGTGTTGCAGTAAATACAATTGATCCTAATATGATTAGTGGAGCAGACATTACTAACTTAATAAAAGCAAGCTTAAAAGAAAATATAAGAAAAGATTATGAACTTATAACAGCATTTCCTATAGGATATAAACTTGATAATGGTAAAATAGTTAATAATCCCAAAGGAAAAAAATCAAAAAAAATATTTTCAAGAATAGTTCTCGCAAGTGAAAAGAAAGATTATTTATATAAATATTTAACGATAATTAATATGGTGGGATTTGAAGTTACTGATATTGTCTATGATAGTGTAGCAGACTATTATGCAGTAAGAAACAAAACATATGATGAAGAAGTAGGAGCAATAATAGATATTGGTGAGGAAGAAACAGGTATTTCAGTATTTAATAAAGGAATAATGGTAAAAAAAGGAGCTGTCCCAATAGGAAGTCGCCATGTAGATAGTGACATATCATATATTTATAAGATAGGGCTTAAAGATGCAAGAAAATTAAAAGAAAGCTATGCTTTAGCATCAAGTAGATATGCAGATAAATACGATAGTGTGACATTAAAAGATGAAAATGGAGAAAATATAGAAATAAGTCAGTTAAAACTTACAGAAATAGTAAGTGCCAGACTGAAAGAATTATTAAATCTTTCAAAAAAAGAAATAAAAAACTTAACAAACAGAAAAATAAGTTATATAATAATCTTAGGTGGACTAAGCGAAATGACAGGCTTTAACTATTTAGCTTCTCATATACTTGGAGATAGTGTAGTAGTTTGGAGTAGTACCACTATAGGATTGAGACATAATAAATATGGAACAGTAATAGGAACAGTTAAATACTTTAAAGATAAGCTAGAGCTTCGTTCCAAGAGTCTCAGCATGATTGATAGTTCAGAGTATGATGAGCTAAAAGACGCTAGTAACAAAGATGCATTAAAAAATATAATGACAGAAAATGCTTAATATTAAGGAGGATAAGGTATATGCAAGGCGGATTAGAAATGGATCAATTAGCAAAGATTAAAGTCATAGGTCTAGGTGGCGGCGGTGGTAATGCCGTTAATAGAATGGTTGAGTCTGGTGTTAAAGGAGTAGAGTTTATTGTAGCAAATACTGATTTGCAAGTATTAAATAACTCTAAAGCAGATGTTAAAATTCAAATAGGTGCAAGTCTAACAGATGGACTTGGAGCAGGAGCAAGACCGGAAATTGGTAGAGAAGCTGCTGTTGAAAGTAAAAAAGAAATAGAAGATGCACTACAAGGTGCTGATATGATATTTATAACATGCGGCATGGGTGGCGGAACTGGAACTGGAGCAGCACCTGTTGTTGCAGAAATAGCACAAGGCTTAGGAGCTCTTACAGTTGCAATAGTTACAAAACCATTCTCATTTGAAGGCAAAAGAAGAATGGAAAATGCTCTTAAAGGAATTGAAGAGTTAAGAAAACATGTAGACACATTAATTACTATTCCAAATGATAAATTAAGGGAAATTATTGATAAATCAACACCAATGCTTGATGCATTTAAAGAAGTTGATAATGTATTAAGACGTGGTGTTCAATCTATATCAGATTTAATCGCAGTTGTTGGACTTGTTAATCTTGATTTTGCAGATATTAAATCAATAATGAAAGACTCAGGAAATGCTGTTATTGGAATTGGTATAGGAATGGGAGAAGATAGAGCAATCGCTGCAGCACAAGAAGCTGTATCATCTCCACTTCTTGAAAATTCAATAGATGGAGCAACAGATGCAATAATAAACATTACAGGTGGCGTTAATTTAACATTATTTGAAGCTGAACAAGCATCAGAAGTTGTAAGAGCAGCATCTAAAAATGATATAAATATCATATTTGGTGCAGTTATTAATGAAAACTTAACTGATGAAGTAATAGTAACTGTTATTGCAACAGGATTTGATAAACGTGCTAAAGAATTAAAAATGGAAAAAGAAAATGAAGAAAATAAGAAAACACCTGATGCTAAAACTGAAGAAGCACCAAGAAGAAGAGAAGATGCAAATAAATCTGATGACAGCTTTGAACTTCCTCCATTTTTACAAAATAAAATATATTAGAAGCTAGCAAATGCTAGTTTTTATTTTAAGGAGACTATATGGAATATAATATAGAAAATATGGATAAACTTTCAGAATCAGGTATTAAAGAAGTTACTGTAGATTATTATGCAGAATTAAATGAACTTAGGGATAATCCTGATTTTGTAATAATAAAAGGTCCTATTTGCCATGCAAAATATAAAAATATTGAAATAAACATTAAGAATAATATACCTAATTGGAGTTTTATTGAAGTTGAGATGAATGACAGGAAGTATATAAATTATGTAATGAGTTGCTTAAAGAAAAATGAAGATTTAGTTAAAAATTTAGGACTTATTATTTTATCAATTAAAGATAAAGAAATAAGATTTGATATTAAAAATAAAGAAATAGATAAAATTACTTTTCCTAAAATTGATAATTTAAATGAAGTAGATGATATTTTATCATCACTTGATAACAATAATATTAACTATAATTCTGTTAAAGTTAAAATGTATAATAAAACTTATGATGGACTTGAAGATATGTGTCTTAAGTATAATAGTAGGAACATTTTATGTAATTATGGTGATCCTATTGATGCAACGCTTGATGATTTTACATCAATGAGGAGTACGATAGATTACTTTAAAAGCATTATACCAGATGATCTTTCTCCACTTGAAAAAGCTATGTTAATGTTTGATGAAGTTAAAAGCTTTAGCTATAAAGAAAGTGATGCTGATTTAGATAATTCAAGATATATTCCAAATATAGTAAAAACAGGAAATATTGTCTGTGCTGGATATGCAGCATTTTTAGTTGAACTTATGGAAGAAGAAGGCATAAAAGCTGAAAGCATGTCTGCAGAAATTATTGATGGTAAGGCAGTATATGGTCATGCAAGAGTACTTGTAAAACTAGATGATCCTAAATATGATTTACATGGAATATTCATTTGTGATCCAACATGGGATAGTAAGAAAGATAATTTAGCAGAAGTTAAAATTAATGATAAAGTTTACTTAAGTAGATTTAATGATGAAAATAAAAATAATACCGAAAATAAGAATGTAGTAAATAAATATGATGTTATGTCGGATTATAGATTTTTTATGATACCAATAGATGAATTTGATGACCAATTTAAGGGAGAAAATCATACTAATTTTATTAAATCAATAAAAGATAGTAATTTAGAAGAAGAACTTGAAAAAATAAATAATGGTAATAAAGATAATATTTTATTCTATAACACTATAAAGCATTTCTTTGAAGATAATGTTAAAAAAGAAGAAGTGGAAAAGTATGTTCATACAAAACGTATTTCATATGAAGACTTTATAAAATGCTTACATATTGTAAAACAAAGTGAAGGATATAGTACTGAAACAGAAAAGACTGTTAGAGAAGGAACTAAAATAAGAGCAAATTATGACAGTGTATCAAGTAATAAAGAAGAGTTAGAGAGAATGCTTGCAAATGAATTTAAGAATGAAAAAGAGAATAAAAAGAAAATATAATAAAGAAAGTGGTGCATAATAAAAAAACTAGAACAATCTATCTAGCTTTTTTTCTAACATTTTGGAGCAAGTGTCGTAGATATCTACAACTTTTTTCCAATAACGAAAGAATACATATAATCTTCCGTTGCTAGTAATAATATAGCACATTTTTCGTATTTATGGAATAGATTATTTTAATTTTATAATTGGTCGTAAACTTTTTTTACTATTTGTTGATCCCAACCAACTGATAATCTCTCTTTTGTAACTATTAATTTATAAATAGACATCTAAAAAATATTCTAGTATATCAATATAGTCATTAAAATTATTTTCTATCAAACTAAAGATATTAATTAAGTATTGTTGTTTAAATTCATAGCCATTGAAATAATCATTTATTTGTGGGCAAATAAAACAAATCGCTCCACCAATTCCTTGGATTTCCATTTGGTTAGCATTTTCATTTTTAGGTTCTTCTACAATTTTTATGTGTAAAATCAAATGTTCTAAAACATTACAATAAACTAATCTATTAGCCTTTTGATATTCAAATGGATTATTAACAGCAAATTTATCATTACTCAATAGAATTGCTTTATCTTCATCTATGTGATGACAATATAGTCCTTCATTTGTTCTTGATACCTTTGAATTTTTAGACTTACAAGACTCATTACAAAAATAATCATATTGTGCGGGACCATATTTTTTCAAAAGATAATCAACTAATTCATCATAAGTCATTTTTAATTGATTTTTAATTTCAGTACTTTCCATATTT
>ONQM01000021.1 GCA_900319955.1 uncultured Eubacteriales bacterium
TATATTATAATTTTGTTAGAGGTTTTATTTTATATGAAAAAAAGAATTAAATATATACTTATAATTAGTTTTCTTTTACTTCTTGTTTTTTGTGTAATAAATGCTTATATGAATGCTAAAGATAGAAGTTTAGAAACAGAAAAAAGAGATAAAGAAAGGGAAGCTAAAAGAGGAACTTATGTTATTAAAAGAGAAAGTAATCTATATACATTAACAAGTGATAAATTAATAGGAAAAACATTAAAAAATAGTTTTTATGATGGAACAGCGGTTTATCTTTTATATACTGATAATAATAGTGGTACTCTTTTAAAATATGTTGTTAGTACTAAAGAAGTTATTGTTATATTTGAAAATAATCCAGATTTAGTAGGTGGAATAGAAAAATTTTATGGGTATTATAAAATAGGCAATAAACTATATGATGCTAATTTTGAAAAGTTTATCTTAGAAAAAGATATTGGTGATGGAGAATATTTATTAAAAGGTTTAAACACTTCTATATATAATAAAGATGATGGAATTTATACTAAAAATTTAGATACTAATGAAGAAGAAAATATTCTTTTAAATAGTGATATTAATAAGTATAGTATTTATGATGTTGATCATGAAAGTGGTTATGTTTTAATTGAAAGAGAATCAGAAGGCAAAAAATATATTTTAGTTTATGATGATAAATTAAATGAAACTGGAGAATTTTTGATAGAAGATAAAGATAAAAGTTTTAAATTAATTGATAATGGTAAATATTTATTAAAAGAAACTAAAGACAGTAATTTAAAAGATCTTTATAAAATATATGATACATCAAGTACATCTAATGTTTATACAAGTGATGCTGATGCTAATAATTATTTATTTATGGGTACTAAGTTTATTTCAAATAAAGATGGAAATATTAATTTATCTGACTATTTAAGTGGAGAAGAGAGAACATTAATTTCTAAAAATAATAATAAAGCTAATTGGTTTCCTAAAGAATTCACATTAGCAGATGATTCATATTCCTTATTTTTAAGACTTGACAATAATGATCGTAAATTTTACTTAATTTATCTATAATAGTTTTAATTTTTTTTAATTTTTTGTATAATAAATGTGTGGAGGGAAAATATGAATATAGGTATAATAATTTTAATTATTGCTTTAATACTTGTTATTTGGTTTATTGCAACATATAATGGTTTGATATCATCAAGAAATAGTGTTAAAACACAATTTGCTCAAATGGATGTACAACTAAAAAGAAGATCTGATTTAATACCAAATTTAGTTGAAACTGTTAAGGGATATGCAAATCATGAGTCTGAAACTCTTGAAAAAGTAGTGAAGGCTCGCAATCAATATGCAAATGCTGCAACACCAGAAGATAAGATTAAGGCATCTGGTGAACTTTCAGGACTTGTTAGTAGATTATTGATGCTTCAAGAAAGTTATCCTGATTTAAAAGCTAATACTAATTTTATTCAGCTTCAAACTGACTTAAAAGAAACTGAAGATAAAATATCTGTTGCTAGACAATTTTATAATGATACTGTACTTAGATATAATAATATGGTTGAAAAAGTACCTAGCAACTTAGTTGCGTCTCTTTGTAAATTTGAAAAAGAGCCATTCTTTAAGATTGATGAAGCAGAAAAAGAAGCACCTAAAGTTAGCTTTGATGATAAGAAAGAGGCCTAGTGAAGGGCTTTTTTTCTAATTCAATTTAAAAGATGGTGATATTTATGAAGAATAATAAAGGTTTTACAATGATTGAACTAATAGCAGTTGTTGCAATACTTGGACTTTTGATGATGCTTGCAGTTCCAAATATAAATAGTATGATTGACAAAAGAAAAAGAGAAAGTTATTTAACTGATGCTAAGAAGCTTGTTTCACTTGCAGAGTATAAGTTTAATACTAGTAGTAGTATAAAGCCTGCTAAAGGATCATACTGTAAAGTTTATAAATTTAGTGATTTAGATACAACTGATATTGATAATCCACCAAATGATGGTAAGTATGATCCAAATTTATCATATGTCTATATAAAGTATGATGTTCAAGACAAATCTGATTTAGAAAAAGTTTACACTTACTATGTACAACTCGTTGAAAAATATAATGTTGGAAGTGAAGTACGTTATAGGGGCGTAAAAGAAACAGATAGTAAAAACCTTGACTTTGAAAATAGTAAGATGAAATATGTTAGCACAACTATGAAAGATGATGCATATTTTAATCACACAATTTCATGCACAAGTGTGTAATTTTTTTAAAAATGTAATTAATATTATTGACTATAAGTTAAACAAATGGTAAATTATTAATATAGAATAAAGGAGAGTTTTGATTACAATGAATAAAAAGAAAAATGGATTTACATTAATTGAATTACTTGCAGTTATAGTAATTCTTGGAATTTTAATGGCAGCGGTTATACCAGGTGTTACCAACACAATTAACAAGTCAAGAAGAAAGACATTCTTAACAAATGCTGAAGACATAATAACAGCGGTTAGAAATTCAATGTCATCTGGAGAAGTTACAATAGCAAAAGGTCAGGAAGATGCAGGTGGTATTTGTCAATTTCCAGGAGCTAAACAGGAAACTGTTGTAAATATAGTTAATTCTGATACTAAGTATAATGCTCTTACATATATTCTTGAAAAAGGTGGAGTAAACAGTAGCTTTCAACAAGAATATCAAAAGGGTTATGTAATAATTGTTAATGATGGTACTGATGATAATAATAATTTTAAATATTATATTTCACTTGTAGATAAGGGTAAGAATGGAATAGGTACACCTGCAAAAGAAGATGATATTGTAAAGAACCAAGTAGGTCTTGTTAAAACATCAAATGGTGGACTTACAGCACAAAATAGTGTTGCTGGTTATCAAACACAATATACTTGTGAGATTACTGAGTAGACATGAAGTCTACTTTTTCTTTACAATAATCTTTTTTAACCTTTATTTTTACTTCTTTATAATGTATAATGAAATAGTAATAAAGATAAGGAAAGTGATATTTATGTATTTTAGTATTGAAACTGAAGATGGACTTGATAAGTATTATGCTAATTTTGATAGAAAGAAATTATTAGAATTAAAAGAAAAAGTAATTGATGAGTCAGGAGTTGTTTTACAAAAAAATGCTGTTGTAGAAAAAGACAGTGATTTATATAATAAACTTAAAGATGCTATTATTGATGAAAAAGTATCAACAAGTGGCAAAAATGCAAATATTACATATCTTATAGTACAGACTCCTCGTCTTGCAACATATATTAATGATGTATTAAACGGTGATAAGCGTGGCTTTATTAAAATACTTAATAATGATTCAAGAGATGAAATACTTACTCTTAATGAACGAATAAATAGAGTTAAAAAAGAATATATGAATGAAATTGATCCTTTTAAGAGAACAAGATTGGGTGCAGAACTTTCTGATTTAATAACCAATGTTTCATATAATGTTGATAAAAAAGATCCAAAAGAATTTTATGAGGAAGCTAGAAAATTAATTGATATTACACCACTTGGTAAAACAAACATTTATCAAGGTGATGAAGAGAAAGAGGGTTTAACAAGATAGAATATGTTTTATGTTACTAGAAGAACAATTGAATATAGAAAAAGTAGAAAATGTAATACTTTAGAGGATAAACTTAACTTTGTTCTTTTTGAGTCTGATACAGTGCTTTTGATGATTGGAGTTTTATTCCTTTATCATTTCTTTAAATATTCGAAACTTCTCTTTATTTTAGATTCTATTGGGAATATTTTATCAATATTTTATTATAAATTAATTGATGATAAAAAATATCATTTATATACTACTTTTGCTTTAATTCAAGTTATTGTATTTACATCATTTGCAACATTAATATTAGGTTGGAGAACAGGCTTTTATTATTATATTTTCTTAAGTTTTGTAGCTTTTTTTCTTCCATTTTATTTAAAAGATGAAGAAGTAGAAAAACAGATATCTAGAATACCAATTGGAGTTTTGTTAATAATACTTTTTTTTGCTCTCTATTATCTTACAAATAATGTTAATTTATCTTTTTCAGTTTCTGTTCCAAGAGGTGTTGAAGATGCATTCTGCTATATAAATTTTACAGTTAATGCTATACTTATAATTGCATTTGCATATTTTTATTCTTCATTAATTATTCTTGAAAAGAAAGAACTTTCATCACGTGCTGATTATGATGAACTAACAGAACTTTACAATAGATACGTTTTAAATAAAAATTTGGAGGCTAATATAAAACTTGTTGATGGTAAAGCTAAAGATGCAGAAAACTTTTTAGTTGCAATGCTTGATATTGATTTTTTCAAGAAAATAAATGATACATATGGTCATAATGCAGGAGATTATGTTTTAAAAATACTTGCAAAAAAATTTAAAAAATTTGTAAAATATGGAATGCTTGTTGGAAGATGGGGTGGAGAAGAATTCTTATTTATGTCTACTTCAATGGAAAAAGATGTTTTTGAAGAAAAACTAAATGATTTAAGAAAAGAGGTTGAAAAAACTAATTTTAAATATAATGGTAAAAAGATTAAAGTTACAGTTTCAATTGGAATAGGTAAATACATAAGTGGAATGGATCCAACTGATCTTGTTAAAGCTGCAGATGACAATTTATATAAAGCTAAAGAATGTGGAAGAAATAGAGTGGTTTCTTAAGTCTACTTTATTTTTTTATGCATAAATTTTATTAGGTGGTTATTTTGTTTGATTTTTTAAATTTATTAAAGCTTGTTTGGATGACAGGATCATATAGTACTCAAGCTTTTAAAATGCCTCTTTCAAAAGAAGAAGAGGAAAAATACATTGATCTATTAATGCAAGGTGATAAGAATGCTAGAAATATACTTATTGAACGCAATTTAAGACTCGTTGCGCATATAGTGAAGAAATTTGATTCTTTAAAATATTTACAAGATGATTTAATTGGTATTGGAACAGTTGGACTTATTAAAGCGGTTGATTCATATAAAAAGTCAAAAAACATAAGACTAACTACTTATGCTGCTAAATGTATTCAAAATGAAATACTAATGTATTTAAGAAAAAGCTCTAAATGGATGCATGATGTTAGTTTAAGTGAAAAAGTTGGATATGATAAAGATGGAAATGAAGTATACTTAGGTGATGTTATTAAAGGTGAAGATGAAGATAGTGCTAACTTAGAATATAAGAAAGAAAATATAGAAGTATTAAAAAAATATTTAAATGTACTTAGTAAAAGGGAAAGATATATAATTGATGAAAGATATGGTCTTAATAATACTAAACCTAAAACACAAAAAGAAATATCAAAGAGTATGAATATATCTAGAAGCTATGTATCAAGGCTTGAAAAAAGAGCTCTTTCTAAAATGTTAAAAGAATTTATAAAAAATAAAAAAATTTAATAGTATAAAATAGAAAATAAGTAGTATAATGTAGATAGTTAGAGGTTTTTATGAAAAAGTTTTTATTTATTTATATTATACTAATTGTTCTTATTATTTATCTTTTTATGCCACATATTGTAGTATCAAATAATACTATCTATTTAAATGTATATGATAACATTAAAGTGCCTTCCTATAAAATAAAAATATTTATGTTTGATAGTAAAAAGAAAGCCTATATTACAAATAATATAAATAATATGAAGCTTGGATCATATTACATTAATTATAATTATGGTATTGTAAATAAAAGAGTAAAAGTTAAAGTAATTGATAAAGAAAAACCATCAATTGAGTTTTGTGGACCAAAAAACATAAATTTATTTGATAACAAAGATTATGAAAAATATATTATTCATGATAATTATGACAAAAATATTAAAATAAGAATAAAGAACAAAAAGAGTAAAATTATATATATTTTAAAAGATAAGAGTGGTAATAAAAATATTATTGTTAGGAATATAATTAATAAAGATACACTTTCTCCTCTTATAGAAACACCTTCGAATTTAATTATAAATGAAGGGGATTCTTTAAATTATCAATTTAATGCTATAGATAATAGTCATGAAAAAATAAATGTAGTTAAAGAAAATATTGATACATCTAAATATGGATCTTATCCTCTTACACTTACTGCAACTGATAAATCTGGTAATACAAGTACTAAAACTATTAATGTTATTGTTTTAAAAAGACTGACACCAGGAGTTATTTATTTAACATTTGATGATGGTCCAAGTAATGTAACAACAAATACTATTTTAGATATATTAAGAGAAAATGGTATTAAGGCAACATTTTTTGTAACAAATCATGGAAGTGATGATATTCTTAAAAGAGAACTTTTTGAAGGACATTCAATTGGACTTCACTCTTCATCACATATGTATAGTGAAGTATACAAAAGCCCTAAAGCATTTTTTGATGATTTAGAATCTGTAAGAAGAAGAGTTATAAATGTTACTGGACTTGATACTTATATAATTCGTTTTCCAGGTGGAAGTAGTAACACTGTTTCTAAAAAATATTATCCTGGAATTATGAGTTATTTAACACGTGAGGTTGAAGAAAGAGGCTATAGATACTTTGACTGGAACATTGACTCAGGTGATGCTGAGGGAAAGTCTAAAGAAT
Organism: uncultured Eubacteriales bacterium; assembly: GCA_900319955.1. Taxonomy (GTDB): domain Bacteria; phylum Bacillota_I; class Bacilli_A; order RF39; family UBA660; genus UBA2730. The sequence goes on from ONQM01000021.1 coordinate 6,604, forward strand.
ATATTTATAATACTGTTACACATCATTTAAGCCATAATAGACCAAATGTTGTCTTAATGCATGATATAAAGAAAAATACAGTAGATATTCTACCTGAAATAATAAAGTATGCTAAAGAAAATGGTTATTCTTTTTCAAGAATAGAAGAGTATAATTCTCCTATAAAACAAAGAGTATATAATTAAAGAAAATAGTTTATGCTATTTTCTTTTTTCTAAATGATGATAGTACAGATACAAGTATTATTAATATATAATAAAGTATTAGTTTTACATTAAATTTATTTAGTAAAAGTGTAATTATTAGAAAGATTACATCAATTGATATACCTAGAAGTAAACTAAATAAAATTTTATTATTACATTTTCTAATACATTCTCTATTACCATTAAAATAAAGAATTACAATAAATATAATAAAGTTTAAATAATTCATTACTTTATTATTTATTAAACCTATATAATTTAATACACTTAATATAATTATAAATATAAAATAAATACCAAATATATATAAAATATTTTTAAATAATTTTTTCATATCAAACCTCTATAATAATATATTCTTATAAAAATAAATTATTAATATATAAATAGACATTTTTTTAATATTTATTTTATATAATAGTATTATGAAAAAGATTATATTTATTTTATTTTTATTTTTTATAAGTATTATACCTGTTTATGCTGAAGAAAGAGGTATATTTATTTCATATATTGAACTTAGTGAGTATGTAAAAGGAAATAGTATAAATTCTTCTAAAAAGAATATTAATGATATGATAGGAAATTTATATAAAAGTAACTTTAATACTATTTATCTTCAGGTAAGAAGTCATGATGATGCAATATATAAATCAAAAGAATTTAAGGTAAGTCCCTATATAAAATTAAATGATGGTAAATCTTTTGATGTGTTAAAATATTTTATAGTTAAGTGTAAAAAGAAAAATATTAAGGTTTATGCTTGGATAAATCCTTTTAGAATAGAAAATGGAAAGTTTTATGATCCTGCAGATAAGACTATGCAAAAGCATATATTAAAGGGAATAGATGAAGTTATGAATTATAATATTAATGGTATTATATTTGATGATTATTTTTATCAAAATGATGATATGGATTTAAAAGAATATAATTTGTATATTAAGAAGAGTTATATAAGTAAGAAAGATTTCCATTTAATGGTTATAAGAGATTTCCTTTATGAAGTTAATAAAAGAATAAAAAAGAAAAATAAGAATGTATTATTTGGTATATCTCCATCTGGTAATATTGATAATTTATATAATAAAGATTTTGTTGACATAAAAAAGCTTACTAAGAATAAAAAATATATGGATTTTGTTATGCCTCAAGTATATTATGGCTTTTTAAATTCTGCTAAACCTTATTATGAAACTATAAAAGAATGGGAAAGTATTTCAAACATTCCTACCATTTATGCACTTCCTTTATATAAGTCTGGAAATTTAGATAATTATGCTGGTAAAGGAAAGAAAGAGTTTATTAATAATAATGATATAATTGAAAGAGAAATAGTTCTTGCAAGAAATAGAGCTAACTATAAAGGATTTTCTATTTATAGGTATGATAATATGTTTAATGAAAATTATTTAAATGATAACTTAAGATTAGAAATAAAAAATATTAAAAAAGTAATGGCTAAGAAGTAATTATTGTGTTAAAATGTAAGAGGAGATGATTTTTATGAAATTAATATTAGTACGTCATGGAGAAAGTTTATGGAATCTAGAAAATAGATTTACTGGATGGGTAGATGTTTCTCTTTCTGATAAAGGAAGAGAGGAAGCTAAAGAGGCTGGAAAACTAATTAAGAGTTTAGGTGTAAATGTTGATGTATGCTATACAAGTATTTTAAAGAGAGCTAATGAAACTCTTAATATTATACTAAAAGAATTAAATATTAATCCACCTATTTATAAAACATATATGCTAAATGAGAGACATTATGGAGCATTACAAGGATTAAATAAAGATGAATGCAAAAAAGAGTTTGGTGATGAACTTTTCTTTAAATATAGAAGAAGTTTTAAAACAAGACCACCAAAAACAAATGATAATAGTTTAAGTGTTAAAACTGAAGATTATAATCCTGATACTGAAAGTCTAGAAGATACATATAAAAGAGTTATTAAATATTTTAATGACAATATAAAAGAAAATTTAAAAACAAAAAATATTTTAATAGCAGCTCATGGTAATACGTTAAGAAGCTTAATTAAGTATTTAGATAATATAAGTGATGAAGATATTGAACATGTTGAAGTAAAAACAGGACAGGTTATTGTATATACGTTTGATGATATGTTAAATGTAGTAGATAAAAAGATATATGAGAAATAAACTACTAAATTTTAATTTTGGTCCGTCAATTTTGCAAATTTTTCTATCAAATTTGCATTTTCTCTAGTGAAATTTGCAATTTGTTCCGTCAAATTTGCAAATCTGTCATTTGCACTAGTTTTTCTAGTATGTTAAAGTATCACCCAAGCAGCGAAAATGCTGCAGAAAGGGGTGATAATTTATGCAAGATGAAAATGATAATGGTTATAAGTTTTGGAGTGCTAAATATGATTATACTTTTAAATGCTTATTCTTTAAAAAAGAAAATAATGATATATTAGAAGCAATCCTTAGTGAAATATTTGGTAAGAAAGTTATAATTGATCCAGATAAAACTAGAAATGGTGAACTATTAAGTTCAAATGTTCATGTAAAGAGAAAGTTTGTTGATGCTGTATTTAGGGGAGATAATAAGATTTATCAAGTAGAATTAAATACTGAAAATGAAAATGATGTTAAAAAAAGAAATGCATGTTTCTTATTTACATTATATAGCAATGAAACAAAAAGAAGTAAGAATTACAATAGCAATGTATTAACACTCCAAATAAATTTATCATATAGAAAAAGTGGTGATAAATTATTTGAAACTTATTGTTTTCAAACAGATGATCATAAAAAATGGATTGAAGATTTAGAAATACTTAGCATTAATATGGAAAAACTAAAAGAAAAATGTTACAATGAAGAAGAAAGAAAAAAATATAAATACTTATTAATGCTTGATTATAGTTTAGAAGAACTAGATAAGTATTCGAAGGGAGACAAGATTATGTCAAAGTTTAAAGATGAAGTTGAATCATTAAATGAGAATCCAGATTTCCAAGATTTTATGAGCGAAGAAGAAGATAAAGAGATGATGCAGAATACCATTATGAATAAACGTATAGAAGAAGGCAGAAATGAAGGCATTAGAGAAACTAAACTTGAAACAGCTAAGAAAATGCTAAAAGATAAACTTAGTATTGATATGATATCTAAGTATACTGGTTTATCTGAAAAAGAAATAAGAAGTTTATAGAATTGTCTTAGAATCTAAGTAAAAACTTAGATTCTTTTTACACTTTTTTATTTTAAATTTATTATATCTTCTTGATATTACTTTTAAAATTTAATATAATATATTTATATAAATGGTAGGAGAAAGAATATGAAGAAAGATAATTTATTAAAGTGTACTTTACTATTTTCAAAAGAAGAAGATACTAAAAATAGTATTGCATATCAAGTGGGTGGAATATATGATATTACCTATGATTTAGGAGAAGGTACTAATGATACATCTAATCCATCTAAGTATTATATAACAGATGATGATATAACATTAAAAGAGCCAACAAGAACAGGATATACTTTTAGTGGATGGACTGGAACTGATTTAACATCACTTACTAAAAATGTAACAATTAAAAAGGGAAGTAGTGGTGATAAAAAATATACTGCAAATTGGACTCCTAATACTTATAAAATTACAGTTGTAGCTGGCACAGGAACAAGTGTATCTGGTGGTGGTAATTGTACTTATGGTCAAACAGTTAATTTTAGTGGATCAGCAAATACAAATTATACATGGAATGGTTGGACTGATGGTGTAAATGATAACACTCGTTCTGTTACTTGTGATGATAATAAAACTTTTACTACTAATTCTGCAACATACAATCCACCAACCTATACAACGACAAGAACCGGATCACATGGATGGGTTGGAACATATACATGCAAAAATGGAACTGGAACTATAACTTCTTGCTCCCTTTATAATTTCTCGTGCAACACCACTAGTGGCTGTACTGGCAGCACGAGCACCCACTACTTCTCTAACTGCGGCGACGACTACGGTGGAGGTCTGTCAGAGAGTATTTCTTGCTAGTGTTTTGTAGGCTTGTTGCCAGTTTCACTTGTGCAGAAAAGTAGAAATAATGATGATTGTTTGGGAGAACTCGAATTGAATATAAAAATGGAGAATATGCACTTAACACTGCATAAGGTGACACGAACCATAGCGGGGCCAGCATCTTGTTCAATCCCACAAGATTTTTGGAGGCATAATCCTCCGAGAAAATATTTTGAAAAATACTATCATAATAAATATATTTGGTGTAGTTCTCCTTGAGTATATTTGAGATAAATATATTCAAGGAGGATTATACCGGACAAGACCAACAAAAAAATTAATTTGTTGTTGTGCTATTATATTCTGCATATTGTTACTTATGGTTGTTTGATGAAGGTTTGTGATGGCGGGAACAATAAGGTTAGTTCTACGTATATGTGTACTCTTAGTTCGAGTAGTAACAACAACCTGTACAATAACTGTAGTACCAGTCTACCTGGCTACGGCCGTTACGACGGTTTAGATGGTGGTATGCCTTTGTCTGAGTCTTATAACTAATTATCAAATTTAATTAATAAAAGAAACTAAAATGCATTTATAACATTTTAGTTTCTTTATTTTAACTTTTTTTAAGTAAGAGAATGTTTGGGTACTTTTTTTTTACATAAAATTATAGTACAATTGTAGATGAGGTTAAGAAAATGAAAAAAAATATTTTTAAAATAGTAGGAATATCAATATTTATATTAGCTTTCATATCACTTTTTTATAGTAAATATGAAGAAAATTTATTAAGAAAAGAGTTTAGTAATTTAGTAAGTAAGGATTTATATTCTGATAAATATGATACTAAAACTAAGACAACTTTTAGATATAGGAAGTTAGAAAAGGGTATGAAAAGATACTTTAAAGATTATTCAGATAATTTAAAAAATTTAAAGAGTTTATTTAGTGATAAAGATTTGAAGCATATTTTATCTGCAGATAATTATGCTAAAGATGGTAAAGAATTTGTTAACTCTAAAATATATTTAACAGCATATAGAGAAAAATTTGATAAAAGTATGGATACTCTTTCATACCTAGATACTGAAAAAGGTGTTATGAGTTATATTGATACTAAAAAGTTAAATAGTCATTTTGTTAAACTTTATAAAAGTATGATGCTTGATGATAATATGAAAAAGGAATTAAATAAGAATAAAGAGTATTTAAAGAATGCTAATAATAATATTAATAATTTATTAGGAGTTTATGAAAGCACACTTAATTTTTTATCGTCTACTAATACATGGACAGTTAGAAATGGACAAATAGTATTTACAAGTACTAATGATTTAAATAGATATAATGAATTAATAAGTAGTATTAAGTAGGTGGCTTATGAAGAAAGTTGTAATAATGGGAGGAGGACCTGCAGGGCTTACTGCAGCTTATACTCTTTTAAAAGAAAGCAAAGATTATGAAGTCATTATAATTGAAAAAGATAAGTTAGTAGGAGGTATTTCTAAGACTATTACTTATTCTGGTAATCATATGGATCTTGGAGGACATAGATTCTTTACTAAGTCAGAAACTATTAATAATATTTGGAAAAGTTTAATGAGGCTGCAAGGTAAAAAAGCATATGATGATAAAGTACTTAAACGTGATGCTAAACTAGAAAGGGGCGGTGCAGATCCAGAAAAGCAAGATGATGTTTTATTAATTAGAAAAAGAATATCAAGAATATATTTTAATAATTATCTTATTGATTATCCAGTATCTCTTAATAAAAACACATTAAAAGCTATGGGATTTGGAACAAGTGTTAAAGCATTTTCTTCTTATTTAAAATCATGTATATTTAAAAGAAAAGAAAATAGTTTAGAAGACTTTTATATAAATAGATTTGGTAGTGTACTTTATGAACTCTTTTTTAAAGACTATACAACTAAAGTGTGGGGTAGAAGTCCTAAAAAAATTTCTGCAGATTGGGGAAAGCAGAGAGTTAAAGGACTTTCTATTAGAAAAGTTTTAAAAAATGCATTTGATAGGAAATTTAATATAAAAGAAAAAAATAAGGAAACTAGTTTAATTGAGTATTTTTATTATCCTAAATATGGTCCAGGTGAAATGTGGAATTTGATGCTTAAAGAGATTGAAAAAATGGGTGGTAAAATAATTAAGAATGCTGATATTAATAAAATTAATATTACTGGTAATAATATAAAAAGTATAAATTATATTTTAAATGGAAAAGAAGAGTATCTTGATGGAGACATATTTATATCAAGTCTTCCTATAAAGGATTTAGTTTCAATGTTTAGCAAAAAAGATAAGAATATTATTAAGATAACAGATAATCTTCCTTATAGAGATTTTATAACGGTTGGGCTTGTTCTTAATAAATTTAATTTAAAAAGTAACAATGTAAAAACATTTGGAAATATTGCACCTGATACATGGATATATATACAAGATAAAAACTATAAGATGGGTAGAATTCAAATATTTAACAATTGGTCCCCTTATCTTGTAAAAGATATAAAAAAAACTGTATCTATTGGACTTGAATATTTTGCTTCAAATGGTGATGAATTTTGGAATATGAGTGATAAAGAAATAACTAATTTTGCAGTTTCTGAGCTTCAATCTATGGGAATAATAGATTCTAAAGATGATGCGCTAAAAAGTCACGTAGAAAGAGTTTTAAAGGCATATCCAGCTTACTTTGATTCATATAAAGATATTGATAAGGTAATTAATTATTTAAATAAATTTAATAATCTATATTGTATTGGTAGAAATGGACAACACAGATATAACAATATGGATCACTCAATGCTTACAGGCGTTTATGCAATAGATGCTATTCTAGGTAAAAAAGATAAGGAAAGTATTTGGTCTGTTAATACTGAAAATGAATATTTGGAGGAGAAAGATGAAAAATAAAATAAAAGATTTTTTTATAAAACCTAAACCAAAGTATTTATATTACTTCTTTTTCTTTATACCAATTGTTTTGTTTTTAGTTACAGGTTTTGAACTTGATAATGATTTTTATTTTCTTTATTCAACTGGTAAATATATTATAGAGCATGGATTTCCTAATACTTTAATATTTACGATTCATAAAGATTTTTCTTTTATAGCACAGCAGTGGCTGTCGACTATTATATTCTATTTTGTTTATCATTCATTCGGAATAACTGGTATGAAAATATTTATGTTTATTATTTTTTTATTAATTTTATATTTAGCATATAAGTTATGCTACATTGTATCAGAAAGAAGAAGTGTATCTGTTTTATTTTCTTGTATAATAAGTATTTTACTTAATTTAAATTTTATAAGAACTAGACCTCAAATATTTGACTATGTAATATTTCTTTTAGAGTTTATTATATTAGAGTCTTATTTTAAAGATGAAAATAAAAAGCATTTATTTTTTATGCCAATACTTTCTTTTTTCTTAATCAATTTACATGCATCTAGTTTTTTCTTATTTTTTATATTTATTTTACCTTATTTTATTAATACTTTTAATTTTAAATTTTGTGGTATAGAAAGTAAAAAGAGAAAGAGACTTTCTTTAATTTTTAGTACTATTATAAGCTTTTTGGTGGGCTTTATTAATCCATATGGATTAGATTCTATTACATATATATTCAACTCATATGGAATAGATAGTTTAAATTTATTAATAACAGAGATGCATGCACCAGTTATTTCTAGTTCATTTGGATTTTTAGTTTACTTATGTATATTTTTAGTTTTGTTCACATATTTTATATTTAAAAATAAAGAAATAGAAGCTAGATATTTCTTCTTATATGTTGGAACTAGTATTCTTGCAATATCAAAGAAAAAAGCATTTCCATTCTTTATATTAGGATCAATATTTCCACTTGCATATTATTTAAAGGATATATTTCCAAAAGATAAAGAATTCAATTTAGATAGGGAGGTTAAAATAGATTATTTAGTGGCAGCTTCTATTCTAATTTTTATGCTTATCTTTAATTTTGCATATAGTTATAAAAACACAACTAAAGTATATATTAATAAGATATGTAATATCATCTTAAATGATGAAAAAAAGAATGATGTTAAATATAGGGTTTACACTGGATATAATAATGGATCTTATGCAGAATATAAAGGACTTAAGGTCTATATTGATCCTAGAGCAGAAGCATATTTAAAATCAATTAATAAAGAAGAAAACATAATAAATGAATATGTTAAAATGGAATATTATCCTGGATTTAATTATGAAAAATTTTTAAACAAATATAATTTTGATTATTTAATAGTAGATGAAAGTGATCCACTATATAAATACTATTTAAAGAAAAATAAACTCTATAAAAGAGTTTATAAAGAGAAAGTAAAAGATGCTTCCAAGACTCATATAAATTATCTATATAAAAAGATCTAATTAAATTTAGATCTTTTATATTATACTTGAAAGAATAGTAAGTAATCCATTATGCATCATATGGAAAAATATTGATGGCAATACATTATCACTTTCTTTATCCATAAGAGCAAATGCAAGTCCTAAACATGAATATGGAATAAAATATAAGAATTCAAATATTGTACTTGATGATGATATAACATGAGCAAGCCCAAACATTAATGCAGAAAGTGTAACAAAAAGTTCTTTATCAGGGAAAGCATCCATATATGTTTTTCTAAATGTTAACTCTTCTGTTACTGGTGCAATTAAAGCTGCATTTATAAACATAAGAATAGGGGATGCAGTAATCATTTCTTGTACAGTCTTCTCGTTATTTGCACCACCACCTCTAAATAAAATTGTAATTACTACATTAGAAATTATCATTAAAAATATTCCAAGTATATAATATTTAAGAGAACTATTAAATGTAATTAATCTTTTACCTTTTAGTTTATTATAATATTTAACTAAATCTTTTCTATATATAAAAAGTAATATTAGAAGAAGACATAGATTTGAAAATAAATTTAAAAATACTTCTTCTTCTCCAGAAAGATTACTTAAATCCATATTAAATAAGTATACTGGAATATACTGCACATATTTAATAAAGTAAAAAAGTATAAATATAAGTATAAGTTTAATTAAATTTTTAAAATTCATATTCTATCACCTTAACTAAGTATAACACAAAACTTAAATTTTTTCTTTAAAAAAATAGCACTTTATGGTATAATAAGCGAGAAGTGAGTGATTGGAATGAGTGAGTTAAAAGATGTTAAAGGAATAGGGCCAAAAAGCTTAATGCTTTTAAATAAAATAGGAATTAATACAATTAATGATTTAGTAACTCATTATCCATTTAGATACGTTTTTTTAGAAAGAACTGATATAAGAAATGCAGAAAATGATAGTCATGTAATAATTGATGGAAAAGTTGAAAGTGTTCCAATTCTTATGCGCTTTAAAGCAGGACTTAATAAAATGAATTTTAGACTTGTTACAATGTATGGAGTTGTTGGTGTTTCTATTTTTAATAGAGCATTTATGAAGAAAGATTTAGCTATTGGATCAACAATTACTGTAATAGGCAAATTTGATAAACAAAAAAATGTTATTACAGCATCAGAAATTAAGTTTGAGTCATTATCAGGTAAAGTTAAAATAGAACCAGTTTATCATCTGACTAGTGGACTTTCTAACAAAAATATGAATACATTTATTAATATGACACTTTTAGAGTTTGGACGTGAAATAACTGATTATATTCCTGATACATATCAAAAAAAATATGATTTTGTAAATAAAAGAATGGCACTTAATATAGTTAATAATCCTCCATCTAAAGAAAAACTTGATCTTGCTATTAAGAGATTAAAGTATGAAGAATTATTTGTATTTATGTTTAAAATTAATTATTTAAAAAGAGAAAGAAAAAGTAAGAATGTTGGAATAGAAAAGAAATTTGATAGAGCTAAAGTAGATAAATTTATAGATTCTTTAAGTTTTAATCTAACAGGAGATCAGAAAAAAGCAGTTAATGATATTCTATCTGATATGGAAAGCCCTCATAAAATGAATAGACTTTTACAAGGTGATGTTGGATCTGGTAAAACAATTGTAAGTTTTATTGCAATGTATGCAAACTTTTTAGCAGGATATCAAAGTGCTTTAATGGCGCCTACTGAAATACTTGCAGTTCAACATTATAATAATTTAAAGGAACTTTTAGGATCAAGTCTTGAAATAGCTTTACTTACTGGAAGTATGACAAAGAAAGAAAAAGAAGAAGTATATAAAGGCCTTGAAAATGGTGAGGTAAATGTAGTTATTGGAACACATGCATTAATACAAGAAGAAGTTAAATACAACAACTTAGGACTTGTAATTACTGATGAACAACATAGATTTGGTGTAAACCAAAGAGGTAACTTGCGAAACAAAGGTGTAAAGCCTGATATACTTTATATGTCTGCAACACCAATACCAAGAACATATGCACTTGCAATATATGGTGATATGGATACATCTATAATTAAAGAAAAACCAAGTGGAAGAAAGAAAATAAAAACTTATGTAAAGAAGAAAAGTGAAATAAAAGATGTACTTTCTATGATGTTAGAAGAACTTAAGAAAGGTCATCAAATATATGTTATTGCACCTTTAATTGATGGAGAAGCGGAACTAACATCTGTAAATGACTTAAAAGATCAGATGAATTTAGCTTTTGGTAAATATTTTAATATTGATGTTGTTCATGGAAAGATGGCTAGTAAAGCTAAAGATTTAATTATGGCAGAATTTAAACAAGGAAAGATAAACATTCTTATTTCAACTACAGTTATTGAAGTTGGAGTTGACGTTCCTAATGCAACTACTATGGTTATATTTGATGCAGACAGATTTGGACTTTCAACACTTCATCAGCTTCGTGGACGTGTTGGACGTGGTGCTGATGAGTCACTATGTATTTTAATAAGTGACTCTGATACTAAGCGCCTTGAAATAATGGAAAAAGAAGACGATGGATTTAAGATATCAGAAGAAGATTTTAAAATGAGAGGGCATGGAGACTTATTTGGTACAAAACAAAGTGGTGATATGGAATTTAAGATTGCAAGCTTAAAAGATGATTATGATTTACTAATAAGTGCAAAAAAAGACACAGAAGAATATTTAGAAGATAAGACTTTTGATCCTTTAAAAATAAAACTTTTAAGTGAACTTAACAATAATAGTTAGGTGTAAAGTAAAAAAATTTTTAAAATATTTATGTAAATTAAATTGACTTTTTCTTCTAAATTTTGTACTATTAACTTGCATGATGATAAGTCATGCTGAATCCTCTCATGATTTAGTTTTGTGAGAGTTATTCAACCGAACCCCCTGAAGACTAGGCCCACCAGCCTAGTCACTTTTTATATAATAGGAAAGTCATAAAAAATTTTATAATGAATATAAGAATTATGAAAAACTGCCAATGGCATTGGCAGAATTGACATGATCAAATAATTATATATTAATTGAAAGAATTAAAGATGCATTATTAGAATTGGGTAGAGTGTTTATTTTTTTGGAAAGTGAGTATAAGATCAGTACTCCAGACAATGATTATTATATTGATTTTCTTTTCTATCACATAAATATAAAGTGTTATATTGTTACTTAATTTAAAAATAATGATTTTAAACCATAATATGTTGGTCAAATTAATTTTTTATAATAAAGTTGGAAAAATTACATATAAAGAACGTGGCTATTATGAACTTAAAAGATTATATACAGGCAATAATTTATTTACAAAAAGTAGAAAAGAAAATATAAATGGTGCTAGTGCATCTTTTATAATTAATCTTATATAAATGAAGTTTACATGTGTTTACTTCTTTTTCTTTTTATTTTATAATTTTTTTAGTGGCGATGTTTATGAAAGTATTAACAATAAAAGAGCCTTATGCATCAATAATTATGAGTGGTCTAAAAGAATATGAAACTAGATCTTGGAAGACTAATTATAGAGGTAAAATCTATATTCATGCTAGTATAAAAATAGATGATGATTTAAAAAGTAGAAATGATTTACAAAAATTAGTTTATGATAATAATATTACACTAAAACCTGGATATATTCTTTGCGAGGCATATCTTGATGATTGCATTTATATGAATGATATGTTTATAAAAAATGTTTCTGATAAAGAAAAGATGGTAGGTAGATATGAATTGGGAAGATATGCTTGGCATTTAAGTGATATTAGAGTGATTGAGCCTGTACAAGCTAAAGGAAAACTTGGTATATGGAATTATGAATTTGATGTAAAGTATATTAGGAGGAAAAAATGAGTGTTTCAAAAGTAACAGAACATTTAAAGAAATTTAATTTAGATAAGGATATTATTACACTTGATAGTTTAAGTGCAACTGTATTAATTGTTATGAGTGGTGACTCTAAAGTAGATAATCATAAATATAAAACATATTTTGGTAAGAAAGCTAAAATGGTTCCTGCATCAGATGTTGAGGCACTAACCAATCACCCAGTAGGAGGAGTTTGTCCATTTGGAGTTCCAGAAAACGTTAAAATTTATTTTGATGAATCACTAAGGCATTATAAATATGTTTATCCAGCGTGTGGATTTATTAATACTGCAATTAAAATATCAATAGAAGATTTAGAAATGGTAGTTGGAAACTATACATGGATAGATGTATGCAAAAAGGACTAATAATATGATTTATTTTATTTCAGATACACATTTTAATCATGATAATATTTTAAAATATTGTAAGAGACCTTTTAAAGATGTTAAAGATATGAATGATGCTTTAATAAAAAACTGGAATAGTGTTGTTAAAGATGATGACACTATTTATCATTTAGGTGATTTAGCATTAGGAGATAAGAATGATTTTGTAAGCATTGCAAAAAAGCTTAATGGTAATAAATACCTTATACGTGGTAATCATGATAACTTTAAGGTTTCATTCTATGAAGAAAATGGTTTTAAAGTTTTAAAAAATCCTCCGATAAAATTAGATAAGTATAAACTTTATTTATCTCATACGCCTAGAATGGATAGTGAACTTCCTAGTGGATATATAAATATACATGGTCATATTCATAATAATATTTTAAATGATTTAAAAGTATATCCTTTAAAATATTATAGTCCTAATTTACACTTTAATGTATCAGTTGATGTGATAGGATTTACACCAATAAGTATTGATGATTTGCTAAAAAAAATAGATAAAATAGAATAAAGATTACTTCATGTGATAAAATAAATATATATGGAGGTGCGTAAAAATGAATAGAGTCTATGCTTGTATTGATTTAAAAAGTTTTTATGCATCTGTTGAATGCACTTTAAGAGGACTTGATCCATTAAGGACTAATCTTGTTGTTGCAGATTCATCTAGGACTGATAAAACAATATGTCTTGCAGTTTCACCATCTTTAAAGCAGTATGGAATAGGTGGAAGAGCAAGACTTTTTGAAGTAAAACAAAAAGTTAAAGATATTAATAAAGATAGAAGAAAAGTTTTATTTCATGATTTCAATGGTGCCTCTTGTGATGATGCTGAACTTAAAAAAAATAGATACTTAAAACTTGATTTTATTATTGCAACTCCACAGATGAAACAATATATGGAGTATAGTACAAATATATATAAAATTTATCTTAAGTTTTTTTCTAAGGAAGATATTTATGTATATTCAATTGATGAATGTTTTATTGATATTACTAATTATTTAAAAATGTATAAGATGGAGTCTAAAGAGTTAATTACAAAAGTTATTAAAACTATTGAAAAAGAAACTGGTATAACTGCAACTGGTGGAGTTGGAACTAATCTTTATCTTGCAAAAGTTGCAATGGATATTGTTGCAAAACACATGAGTGCAAACTCTGATGGCGTAAGAATAGCTTCCTTAAATGAAATGTCATATAGGAAAGTTTTATGGGAACATAGGCCTCTTACTGATTTTTGGAGAGTAGGAAAAGGAATATCTAAAAAATTAGAAGAAAATGGAATGCTTACTATGGGTGATGTTGCACTTTATTCATTAAAAAATGAAAATCTTCTCTTTAAACTCTTTGGTGTTAATGCTGAACTTTTAATAGATCATGCTTGGGGATATGAGCCTTGCACTATGAAAGATATTAAAAAGTTTAAGCCTAAAACTAAAAGTATATCAACTGGTCAAGTACTTCATGAACCTTATAATTATGAAAAAGCAAAACTAATTATTATAGAAATGTCTGAGTCTCTAACTCTTGATTTAGTTAAGAAAAATTATGTTACAGATGAGATAGTTTTAAATATTGGATATGATGCTTTATCAATAGACTCAAAATATGATGGAAAAATAACAAAAGATTTTTATGGTAGATTTGTTCCAAAACCTGCTCATGGTTCTTTAAAACTTTCTCATAAAACTTCATCTACTAAATATATAACTGAAAAAGTACTTGAGTTATATAAAAAAATAGTTAATCCTAATCTTTACATAAGAAGGATAAATATTGCTGCGATTAATCTAGAAGATACTTATGATAATAAAAATGATAGAATTTATCAGCAGATGAATTTATTCGGCAGTAATGATAATTTAGAAAATGAAATAAAATCTGAAAAGGAAGAAAGAAAAATGCAGGAGACAATTATAAATATTAAGTCTAAATTTGGTAAAAATGCCTTACTTAAAGGTATGAATTTAAAAGATGGATCGACAACTATTAAAAGAAATAATGAAATAGGAGGGCATAGAGCATGAGTAAATATGATAGTATAATTAATTTACCTCACTATGAACCTAAAAATCATAAAAGAATGAGTATAGAAGCAAGATGCGCTCAGTTTTCACCATATTCTGCACTTACTGGATATGAAGATAAAATATATGATGCGGGTAAAGATAATGTAATAAAAAAGGATTTAACTGATGATGAAAAAGAAGTAATTAATTCTAAACTTAGTATTGCTTTAGAAAATAAAAATAAATGCACTAGTGTTTTATATTTTAATAAAGATAAATATATAGAAAAGAGGGGATATATTAAGAGAATTGATTTAATAAATGGTAAAATTATTTTTGAAGATAGAGTGAAGGTAAATATAGATGATATTTTAGATATTAATTGTTTTGATAAAGATAAAAATGGTGGTACAATATAAGAGTACTAGAAAGAAGTGATATTATGTTAAAAGGAAAACCTTTCGTTAAATGGGCTGGTGGCAAAAGAAGTATTATAAATGATCTTGTTAAGTTATCACCAAATGAATTTAATACATACTATGAACCATTTGCATTTGGAGGAGCACTTCTTTTTGAACTTCAGCCAAAGAGAGCTGTCATTAATGATTATAATAAAGAACTTATGAATGTTTATTCATGCATTAAAGATGAAAAAAAATTTAATTTAATGATAAAAGAGCTTGATAGACATGAATCTCTTCATTCAGAAAAACATTATTATGAAGTAAGGGGTTTAGACAAAAATAAAAAGAAATTTAATAAAATTTCTGATTATAAAAGAGCGGCTAGAACAATATATTTAAATAAAGCTTGTTTTAATGGACTTTATAGAGTTAATAGTAGTGGTGAATTTAATGTACCATTTGGTAAGAAAAATAAAATTAATACTTATGATGGTATTAATTTAGGTATAATTTATTATTTCTTAAATGCAAATGATATCAAAATTTTAAGTGAAGATTTTGAAGAATCAGTTAAGGATGCTAAAAGAGGTGATTTCATATATTTTGATCCTCCATATGACTCTGATACATCTACATTTAATAGTTATACAGAAAATGGATTTTCTAAAGATGAACAAAGGCGTCTTGCTAAAGTATTTAAAGATCTTGATAAAAGAGGGTGCTATGTAATGGTATCTAATTATAATACTAAACTTGTTAAAGAATTATATAGTGGCTATAACTTTCATAAAGTTGTCGCTCCTAGAAATATAGGTGCTAAAGCAAAAGATAGAGGAGCGGTAGAAGAAGTAATTATTACTAATTACGAAAACTAGGAGTTAAATATGATATTTGCAACTAATGATAAAGGCAAATTAAAAGAAATAAGAGATATATTAAAGGATAAAAATATTGATATAGATGTTGAATTTAATGGTAACTTTTGGCAAAACACTTGCGGAATTATCAACCTATGAAAAAAATAATGTAAGTGAAGGGAGCTTAGCAGCAAAAAAAGTTGGTAAATGAATTATCCATAAAATTATAAAAGTATGTTTTTGAAAGCTTTACAAAAAAATGATTATGATAAAATTAAAGCAGAGGTGGAAAAGTGCGAGATTATTATATATTAACTCAAATAATAGCAAGTTTAAAGAATGAGTATCAAAGAAAAGAAAAAAATGGTATTATGAAAACAACTAAGAATATGCTATAAACTATAGTTTTGAATATCTAGGTTAACACCTAGATATTTTTACATGTAAAATACTTGAAAGCATATTTTATAAATGTTACAATAAGGTTGTAAGGTGGTAATAAGGTATGCAGATTGATGTTGTAGTAACAGGTGTTTTAGATGAGAATTGTTATATTTTAAAAAAAGATGGCAAGTGTTTAGTGATTGATCCAGGAGATGATTATCCTTTAATTAAAGAAAAAATAGGTGATGATAAAGTAATTGGAGTTTTAATTACACATTCTCATTTCGATCATGTTGGAGCTCTTAGAAACTTCTTAAGTAAAAGAAGTATTAAAATATTTAAAAAGAGTATGGTTGAAGAAGAAAAAGAAATAGAAATTGGACCTTTTAAGTTTATCCCATATTATACTCCAGGACATGCAAAAGATTCTGTCACATACTATTTTAAAGATGATAATGCACTTTTTGTTGGAGACTTTATTTTTAAAGGTTCTATTGGAAGATGTGATTTTCCTGGTGGATCATACGTTGATATGAAAAAAAGTATAAAAATATTAAATAATTTTCCAGAAGAGGCCAAAGTATATCCAGGACATGGTGACTCAACAGTGTTAGGAGAAGAGTTAAAAACAAATAAATGTATAAAGGAGATTATGTAGTTATGTATATTGATTTAATTGTACTTGTTGTTGTTTTACTTTTAATTGTAATATTTTTTAGAAATTTTTCTGCATTTATTTATGGATTTGTAATAGTTGATTTAATACTTAGAAGTTTAACACTTTTAAAAGATTTAATTCCAGCTTTAGATATTAAATCTGTTATGAATAAATATATACCAGAGAGTATTCCGGGAGTTGTTAGTGGCTACTTAAAAGGTATTCCTTATAATATATTTCTTTGGATATATTTAATTATTTATATAATTTTTATAACTTATATAATAAGAACATTTGTAAAAAAGAGAAAGTAGATTTAATTCGACAAGAATTTCTACTTTCTTTTTTTATACTATTATTGGTGATGAAAATTGTATGTGTATATTGATTTCTTATTAATTATTAATTTTATAATTGACTTTATTATTCTCAAATTAGAAGCATATTACTTAAAAGAAAAAATAAGTATTAAAAAAATTATTTTAGGATGCTTAGTAGGAGAAGCTAGTTTGTTTCTTTTATTTATTAATATTAATAAGATAAGTATTATTATATTTAAATTTTTAATAAGTATAGTTATGCAGAAGATAACTTTTAAAAATACTAATAATATAATTTTATTTTATATTTTAAGTTTAACTTTAGGTGGACTTATTTATATAATTAAAAATAATATTATAAATAATTTATATTTAATATATATAGTAGTTCCATTTATATTTTATAAAATAATAAAGTATATTAAAAATAAAAATAAATTAGTTTCATTAAAGCATAAATTAAAAATAATAATTGAAAATAAAGAATATGAACTGTATGGATTTGTTGACACAGGCAATACTATTAAGGATCCTTATATGATGATGAATATTGTAATAGTATCTAAAAGCTTAATTAAAGAAAAATTAAATATATTAGTGCCATGTGAAACTGCATCAGGTGATTCAGTAATTCATTGTATTAAACCTGACAAAATATATATAGATGATAACTTATATAAAAATTTATTAGTAGGGGAAGCTGCAAACAAATTAACATTTGCACTTATACCTAATGTGCTATAGGAGGAAAAATGATTAATAAAATTAAAGAATTTTTAAGAAGTATTTTACATATTAACAAAGGAATATACTTTATTGGTGAGAAGAATCTTCCAGCACCACTTTCTAAAGAAATGGAAGAGTATTATGTTGATTTAAAAGAAGATGGAGATCTTCATGCAAGAGATATATTAATTGAAAGAAATTTAAGACTTGTTGTTTACCTTTCAAAAAAATATCTAACTAGTAATGTTCCAATGGAAGATTTAGTAAGTATTGGAACAATTGGATTAATTAAAGGAGTTAATACGTTTTCCAAAGGCAAAAACATACGCCTTGCAACATATGCATCTAGATGTATTGATAACGAAATCCTTATGTTTTTAAGAAAAAATAAAAAGACTAAATGCGAAGTAAGCTTAGAAGACAGCTTATCATTTGATCAAGAAGGATCTGAGCTTCACTTAGAAGACGTTTTAGGTACTGATAAAGATTTAGTTAGTAACACACTTGAAGAAGGGGAAGAGAAGAAAATGATTATAAATGAAATAACAAGATTAGATCCCAGAGAACGTGATATTATGATTATGAGATTTGGACTTTTAGGGAAAAGACCTATGACACAAAAAGAAGTTGCAAAAGATTTAGGTATTAGTCAATCTTATATATCAAGAATAGAAAAGAAAGTGATAAAAAGAATAAAGACACTTGTAAATTATTCTTAAATTTAATATACTTATATAGTAGAATAAAGAGGTGCTTATATGTATATATATAATTTTAAAGATGGAAATATGAATATGAGAAATGTGCTTGGTGGAAAAGGTGCTGGACTTGCAGAAATGACACGACTTGGACTTCCTGTACCACAAGGATTTACAATATCTTCTGATGCATGTCTTAAGTATTTAAGTGATCCATCTTTTTTTGATAGTTTAAAAAGTGAAATAGATGAAAATATTAAAAAGCTAGAGATAGAGACTGGAAAAACATTTGGATGTGGTGATAATCCTTTACTTGTTTCAGTAAGATCAGGATCACGTGTTTCAATGCCTGGGATGATGGATACAATACTTAATCTTGGACTTAATACTGAGACTATTGACGCAATGATTAAAAAGACAAATAATGCACACTTTGTACTTGATTCTTATAGAAGATTAATTGAAATGTATAGTGATGTGGTACTTGATCTTCCTAGGGAATCTTTTGCAGAACTACTTAATAAGATGAAAGAAGAAAAAGGATATAGGTTAGATTCTGAACTTACAATTGATGATTTAAAAAATCTTATTAATATGTATAAAGAAAACTTTAAGGAGCTTACTGGGAATAGTTTTTCAGAAGATGCTAAAGAACTTTTATATGGTGCTGTTAAAGCAGTATTTAGATCTTGGGATAATCCACGTGCTAAAGTATATAGAAAATTAAATGAGATTGATTATTCTTTTGGTACTGCGGTTAATGTTGAGGAAATGGTATTTGGTAATTTAAATGATAATTCTGCAACTGGAGTATGCTTTACAAGAAGCCCAGTTACAGGAGAGAATAAACTATTTGGAGAGTATTTAGTTAATGCCCAAGGAGAAGATGTAGTTTCTGGTGTTAGAACTCCAGAAGATATTTCTCATTTAAAAGATTTTATGCCAAAAGTTTATGACGAGTTTTTAAAGTATGCTAAAATGCTAGAGAAACACTATAAAGACATGCAAGATATGGAGTTTACAATAGAAGATGGAAAACTTTATATTCTTCAAACAAGAAATGGAAAGAGAACATCTATGGCAGATATTGAAATAGCAGTTTCGATGGTACATGAAGGATTAATAACTAAAGAAGAAGCTATAGAAAGGGTTGACTCAAATAGACTTGATGAAATTCTTCATAAAGAGTTTGATAATGATGAATTAAAAAAGCATAAAGTAATTGCAAAGGGGCTTGCAGCATCACCTGGTGCAGCATCTGGAAAAGTTTATTTTTCTGCCGATGATATAAAGAGGGCTCACGATGCTGGATGCGAAAAACTAATACTTGTTAGGACAGATACAAGTCCTGAAGATATTGTTGGTATGAAACTTGCAAGTGGAATGCTAACTGTAAGAGGCGGAATGACAAGTCATGCAGCAGTTGTTGCTCGTGGTATGGGTGCATGTTGTATATCAGGATGTTCTGACATCAAAATTGATTATCAAAATAAACTATTTACAGTAGGTGATATTGCTATTCATGAAGGAGACTTTATAAGTTTAGATGGTTCTACTGGAAATGTTTATCAAGGCGAAATAAAAGAAGAAGATGCTAAAGGCTCTGATTCTTTAAGTGAATTCATGTCTTGGTGTGATAGTGTTAGAAAACTTGGCATACGTGCAAACTGTGATACAGAGCGTGATGCGTTAAATGCAGTTAAGTTTGGAGCAGAAGGAGTTGGACTTTGCAGAACAGAGCATATGTTCTTTACAAAAGAAAGAATATTTGATTTAAGATGTATGATACTTTCTCCTAATAAAGAGAGAAGAGAAAAATCTTTAAACAAACTTCTTGAATATCAAAAGGAAGACTTTATTTCAATATTTAGTGTAATGAAAGATAAACCTGTAATTATAAGACTTCTTGATCCTCCTCTTCATGAATTTTTACCTAAAAATGAAGAAGATATTAAAGAACTTGCAACTAAACTTAATATGAGTATAGAAGACATTACAAAAGAAATAGATGAAAAGAAAGAATTTAATCCTATGATGGGACATAGAGGTTGCAGACTTGATGTGACTTATCCTGAAATAGGTGCAATGCAAGCAAGAGCCATTGGAAAAGCTACACTTGAGTGTCAAAAAAATGGTATTTATGTAGTACCTAAAATAATGATTCCACTTACAATAGATAAAAAAGAGTACTTATATGTTAAAGAAATAATTGATAATGAACTAAATAAATTAATGGAAGAAGAAAATATATCTTTTGAATATAAAGTAGGTACTATGATTGAAACACCACGTGCTGCAATACTTGCAAATGAAATTGCACCATATGCTGATTTTATGAGTTTTGGAACTAATGATTTAACACAGCTTACACTTGCTTTTTCTCGTGATGATTCACCTAAGTTTATTAATGATTACTTAGACAAAGGATTAATTAAAAAAGATCCATTTAAATCAATTGATACTGAAGGTGTTGGAAAGCTTGTTGACTTAGCATGTCGCTTAGCTCGTCTTTTAAATCCTAATATTGAGCTTGGAATTTGTGGTGAACATGGAGGAGACAAAGATTCAATAAAATTCTTTGATAGAATAGGACTTAATTATGTTTCATGTTCACCTTATAGACTTTTAAATGCAAGAGCATCAGCTGCTAAAGCTGCACTTGAAAATAAATAAACTTTACAGCTCTAGTTTACACATCATTTTTATTTTCTTGCAGCACATATTAAATTATGATATTATATTTTTAGAATAGTGAGGTCGTTATTATGACTTATAAATTTATTTATGACGTTCCATACGTTAAAGAAATTGTTAACTATTTAGCTATACCAGTTATTGTGATTATAATAATTGGTTTTGCTATACTTGCAGTTTATAATAAGAAAGAAAAAAATCATGAAGATCCAGTGTACAAGTATAATGTAAATATTTTAACACTAGCTTTATCTATGGTAATTACGGTTCTTTTCCTTTCAATGCTTCTTGGATTTTCTTTAGCATTAAAGGGTCAAATGGAACTTTACAAGTTCTCATCTTTAATTTGCTACCTTGTTTTAATATCACCAATAGTGCCTGGCATATATTTAATTATTTTAATTTCTAAGCTTATAAAAACTGTAAAGAATAAGCCTAAAAAAGAAGAAAAAAATGAGACTAATAATGATACTAATATAGGTGACGATAGTAATGCAGAGACTTTAGAAGATGATATTTCTGATAGTAAATTTGAAAACTTTAATGATAATATAAGTGACTCTTCTGATAGTGAAAGTGCAGATGAACCTGTTGTTAAAATAACTGAGGAAGAAAAGCCTATTGATAATACTGAAATTCTTACAGATGAAGATGAGGATAATTAGTATGAAAAAGTTTTTTAATAAAAAAAATGGTTTAATTCTTCTGCTTATAGTTACTGTAATTATACTTATTTTAGCAATTATAAAGATAAGTGGTAAAGCTGGAGATGTTACAACTAAAAATAAACTTACTTGTAAAAAAATAACTAGAGATAATTATACTCTTACTTATAAAATAAGCTATAAAAATAATAAAGCAAATAATGTTACACTTATTTTTAAAGATAATAAAAGTGATAGAAATATGAATGATTATTTTGAAACTACTTCTGATATAAATAAGTATCTTAGATTAAAACCTATTACTTATACTTATGTAGATAATGATATAACAATTATTTTAAATAATAAAACATATGAAAATAATAAGGATGAATCTTTAGTTACTGACTTATTTAAAAGTTATGACAAAGAAAAAAAATATTTAGAAAGTATTGATTTTGAATGTGAGTAAGATTTATTTCTTATTTTTTTTCTGTAAAGTTAATAAAATTCTATTTACGTTAACATGTGATTTATAGTAATATAAGGTATGAAAGGATAGAAGTATATGAAAGAAAAAATAAAGAAATTATTTAAAAATAAGAAAGTATTAACAGTTATAGCATTAGTACTATTAATGCTTGTAACAGTTGCAACTGTTACTATGGCATATAATGAAGCAAAAAACGGTATTAGCATAACAAATGCATTACCAGTAGATGATTGTACAGGAGAGAAATCTATTGATGTATTTGACTTTACAATGAGTATTGAAATGAAAGGTGACTTTAAAATAAGTTATGAAGTAACTGCAGAAAAAGATGAGGCATCAACGCTTTCTGATGATGACGTAAGAATATATCTAGAAAGATCAGAAGATGGAACAAATTATGAAGCAGTATCAGGACCAAATTCATACACAATGATAGGAAATGAAGATGAATTTGGAGCATCTGCAAATGAAATGATACTAGACTCTGGAACAGTA
>ONQM01000065.1 GCA_900319955.1 uncultured Eubacteriales bacterium
TAATTTGCTAAAATATTAAATTATTTTGGCTTTTTCGTGTTGACTTGTAAAATACGCTGTTTTAAAAAATTATGTATGACTTTCCTATTATATAAAAAAAATAGTACAAAATTGTACTATTTTCTTATTGGTGTGCCAGAGAGGAATTGAACCTCCGACACCAAGTTTAGGAAACTTGTGCTCTATCCAACTGAGCTACTGGCACATATATACATAAGTAAGTTATTTAATAACATTACTTATGTTTTTATATATATTTTAATTAATCAACAAAGCTTTTCATAGCTTCTGTTAATTTTTCTAATTCTTTATCTGCTTCTTCTTGGCTTTTTCCTTTTACTCCCATATAAAACTTTATTTTAGGCTCTGTTCCTGATGGTCTAACACAGCACCAGCTATTATTTTCTAGGTCATAATAAAGTACATTAGATTCTGGTAAATCTGTTTTTCCAACTACTTTATTGTCTCTTGAGATAGTATGATTTTTATAGTCTCTAATTTCTAGAACTTTTAATCCAGCTAAATCCTCTGGTGGGTTATTTCTCATTCTATCCATTTTATTTTTTATTTCTTGAGCTCCATTTGAGCCTTTTAAAACTATAGAAATTTGTCCTTCTTTATAAAAACCATATTTTTTATAAATGTTTTGCATTTGATCCCATAAAGATAATCCCTTACTCTTGTAGTATGCTGTTGCTTCACACATTGCCATTACTGCTGAAACTCCATCTTTATCTCTAGCATGTGGACTAATTAAACAACCATAACTTTCTTCAAAACCAAATTGGAAATTATATTCATTATTGTTTTCTTCAAACTTTCTAATTTTTTCACCAATCCACTTGAATCCTGTTAATGTTTCAAATAATTTCATATTATATTCTTTGCATATAGCTTTTGTCATATCTGTTGAAACAATTGTGCTAATTACTGCACCATTTTTAGGCAATATACCTTTTTCTTTTCTTTGTGATAATTCATATTCTAGTAATAAAATTGCTGACATATTTCCTGTATATGAAATATAATTTCCTTCACTGACTTTTGAATATACTCCTAATCTATCTGAATCTGGATCATTAGCTAATACAATATCTGCATCTACTTTTTTGGCTAATTCAATTGCTAATTTAAATGCATCTTTATCTTCTGGATTTGGATATTTTACTGTAGGAAAATCACCATTTGGTTCTTCTTGCTCTTTAACAACATACACATGTGTAAATCCTAATTCTTTTAAAATTCTTTGAACTGGTTTATTCCCTGCTCCATGAAGAGGAGTATATACTATTCTTATATTATCTTGTTCTTGTTTAATAATTTCAGGGTTCAAAACTAATGATTTTAATTTATTAATAAATTTATCATCTACTTCTTTTCCTATTTCAATAAATAGTCCTTTTTTTATTGCTTCTTCTTTTGGCATTGATTTTATTTCTGAAAATTTTGTATTATTTACTTCATCAATTATTTCTTTATCTTTTGGTGGAACAATTTGAGCTCCATCATCCCAATATACTTTATAGCCATTATATTCTGGAGGATTATGGCTAGCAGTTATCATTACCCCTGCTGTACATTTTAATTCTCTAATTGTAAAAGATAATTCTGGAACTGGTCTAAGTGACTCAAAAATATATGTTTTTATTCCATTAGCATTTAAGCAAAGAGCAGTTTCTTCACTAAATTCCTTTGACATGTGTCTTGAATCGTATGATATAGCAACTCCCTTATTTTGTGTGCCCATTTTTAAAATAAACGATGCTAGTCCTTGTGTTGCTCTTCCAACAGTATATTTATTCATTCTATTAGTTCCGTATCCTATTATACCTCTTAATCCAGCTGTCCCAAACTCTAAATCTTTGTAAAATCTATCTTCTATTTCTTGTTCGTTATCTTTTATTTTTAATAAATCTTCCTTTGTTTCTTGATCAAAATATGGATTATTCAACCATTCATTATATTTTTCCATATACTCTTCCATATATTAATACTCCTCGTATAATATGTTTATAAGGTTTATTTAATATAAATTTTATAAACATATTCTTTCTTTTATATTTTTTATTTTAAATAACCTTTCTAATTAG
>ONQM01000017.1 GCA_900319955.1 uncultured Eubacteriales bacterium
TGATTATTTATCAAAACCATTTAGCAAAGAAGATATAAAAAAGAAATTAGAAATAATATTTAAAGATAGTGTAAAGAAGAAAAGTGAAGTAGTTGAAATGATGTAGGTCTTTACACTATTTTATAAAAAAAAATTAAATTTAATTAAAAAAATAATTAAAAATATACAATTGTATGTTATACTGATATTAGTAAGGTAGGAGAAGGTATATGAGTAATGATGATAAAATAACTCAAAATCAAGAATATGATAGTGGTAAGAATAAGAGAAGAATAATAATTACTCTTATACTTCTCTTACTTTTTATTGCGGCAGGTATATTTTCATATGTAACATATGAGGCAGAAACTAAAAAATATGAAAATATAAATGATGAATATAAGAGTCTTCTTGGAAGTGATGATTTATCACTTAATGATATTATGACATTAAAGACAAATGTGAAACAGTTAGATGCTAAAAAATATTCTAAAGAAAAGAAAAAATTAAATAAGAATGTATCGGAACTTGAGTTATATTATAGATTTAAGGAAGAATTGAATGAAGTGTATCAAAATGGTGTTATGAAGTCATCAGTGACAACAAATTTTATAAATACATTTAATAAAAAATATAGTAAATTAAAAGGTGAACATAAAGAAAATTTAAACATAGTTGTTAATGATATGAAAAGTCAAAGAAAATCAATTGATAATTATGAAAAATTAATTGATACGTTATATACTGATAATACGAAAACAGCATTTAGAGATGATTTAACAAAGGAAGAAATATTAGATGCTAAAAATAAATTAAAGACTATTAAACAAACTGATATTGTTAGAAAGTATACTGCAGTGCTTAAATCTGCTGAAAACTATTTAGATGAAAAAGAAAAGCAAGATGAAGAGGTAAAAGAAGCTAATGCTAATGGAACATCTCTTACAGAAAATGGTATTTCTCTTGATAATTCATGGAAAATGATAAATGTAAATTATATTAGTGCAAATAGAAATGGAGTATTAAATGGAAGTGTTACAGCATCACTTTTAATGGCACTTCAATCCAAAGGATATAGTCTTGATAAAGATTTAAAAAATATTTCGGATTCTATTCCAAAAAATATTAATGCAAATCAGGGATTTAGTTATGACATATATAATGTAGAGCCTGTTAATGCACCACACTGGATTGCAACTTATCCTCTTACAAAATTTGCAATTAATTATTCTAGAAACACAAATATTGCTGATTTAACAGGTAGAAGCCTTGATAAGTTAAATGAAGAAGTTGTAAATGGTAATCCAGTAGTTATTTATTTAACAAGTGGTCTATCAAATCCTGAAAATATGGTAGATGGTATTGCAAGAAATGTTAGTATAATGCTTCTTGCAGGATATAATGTCGAAACAGGAGAAGAATATTTGATTGATCCAATTACAAGAGCTGATGGAGGATATACATATACAGTTAGTAAGTCATCACTTGAATCAATATATAATTCTCTTGGAAAAAGAGCAGTAGTAATAAGATAATTTTTAATTACTGCTCTTTTATGGATGCTCCACTTTTTAGGGGGTAGAAAAATAAGGTGGTCTCCACTCTAGAGTGGGGGCCACTTTTTAGTGGGGTTTCAATAGGAACAATATTATGCAAAAATCTTACTGTAACATAGAGTGTTACAGAAGAAGTAGAAAGAATGAAAAGAGAATAAATAAGGAAAGTATTAAGACTTGTTGATACACTAGACATAATTAACGTTGAAATAAAGATGGAAGGAGGCAATGAAAAATTATCCAAGTAATGTAGAAATACTTACAGAAGTTATATCATTTGATGAAACATCAACTAAAATAGATGCAGAATTGATTTAGACCTTGCAAAAGCATATTCATTAAAGGAAGAATTTTTAAGAATAACAATAAATGTTAAATATGAAAATGCAAAAGAAGAGTTGGAGTAATGGATAAAGAAGTGTAATGAGTCAAATATTCCAGAGATGATAGATGCTGCTAAAACAATTAAAAACTGGTTAGAACCTATTGTTAATTCATTTAAAGATGAAAGATATTCAAATGGATTTACTGAAGCAAATAACAATACAATAGATAAGATAATTGATAGAGCATATGGATATAAAAATTTTGGATTTTTTAGATTAAAGACACTTGCAATTTTATGAATAATGTGGTATAATCAGCTAACAATTGAATTGGGGGGTTGGTAGAATGAAAGATTTAAAGATTAATGCAAAGAATATAGAAAAGCTTAGAAAGCTTGCAAAAGCATCTAGTGGATATGAGCTTTTTAAAGATATTACTAAGACATTTAATGAAACAGATTATACTACTGAAACTTCTATAGATGATAATAAATTTACTTATAATGAAAATGCTATTAAAGGTGATTTTATAGTTAAATATTCAAGTAGTATTGATTTTAAAGGTAGTCCTAGATTTTTAAATAGTGAGATAACGTTTATAGAAGATTGTAAAGAAGATAGTGGTGGATACTTTGTTGAGCCAATTAAATATATTAAATCTAAAGTTAAATAATTTTTGGGGGTGTTATATTATGATAAATGATTTAAAGGTTAATGATAAAAATATGTATGATTTAATAAAAAAATCTAAAGGATATAAAGCATATTTGAAAGCTGCTGATAAATTTACTGAAGATTATAATAAAGTATGCAGAGTTTTAAGTCCAGAAGTAAGTATTGAAAATGATGATAAATCATATACTTATGATGAGGATATTGAAAGAAAAATGAAAGATGGATATGATATTTTATCATATGAAGGTACAATTAATAAGAAAAATAAAGATAAAAAATTTGATCAAGAAGAATATGTTATTTCAAGAATCATACGTTATGGAAAAGTAGGACATGAAACTTGGAAAAAAGAATATGTTTTAATTGATATGGATGATACTTTATATAAATTAAGAAATGCAAAAGAATTTAATGAAGATGATATGAGAAATTTAGAATATCCACCAAAATCAATTAGATAAATTAATATTGCTTTTGGGGTGATTAGATGGAAACAATGGTATCTTTTTCAAACATAAAAAAATTATCATCTATAATTAAAAAAACAAATAGTTATATTACTTATAGAAATATATCTGATGAATATGAGATGAGTGATGATAACTTTAAAATAAGTAGATTAATTGATGATAATCATTTTGAATTTTTAGAAGAGAATAAACAAGATGATATAACAATTACTTATATTAGTGTAATTAATTTTGAAAAAAGTGAAAAAACTAATAGCAAACTTATAATTAATAGAGATGGAAAAATAGAAAGTCATTTGTTCGATGAGAAAATTAGTGACTTTTTTAAAGATAATTCTAAACGAATAAGAAATTCTAAATATTTTTCGTGTGCTAATATTACTAAACTTATAAGATATGTTAATCTTGCAACAGGCGCAAAAAAATATAATTGGATACTACATAGATATGATATGAAAAATATATATAATGATAATAAACATAGTATTCTTTTTACATTAACAAAAGATAAGTTTGAATATAATGAAATGAATGATACAGATAATAAACGCAATACCTCATATAACTGCATTATAAATTTTCATAGAGATGATGATATTAAAGATATGATATCAGGAAAAGTAAAATATATTGATAAAGAAAATGAAATAGATAAGAAATTTATATTTTCAAATAGATTTGAAGATATTGAAACAAAAGATAGAAGAGCAAAAATTAGAAGATATAAAAAGAAAAATGGATATTATTAAAATTAAGGTCTAGCTTGATGCTGGGCTTATTTTTTTTAAATAATTAGCAAATAATATTGACAAGTGCTAATTATTTGCATATAATTATATTAGCACTTGGAAATGAATAGTGCTAGGAGGTAGAAAGATGCTTACTAGTCGTCAAAGTAAAATTCTAAAACTTATAGTTGAAGAATATGTACATTTAGCTAAACCTGTAAGTTCTAATCTTATTTGTAAGAGACTTAAATGTTCTAGTGCAACAATAAGAGCAGAAATGAAAAGTTTGGAAGACTTAGATCTTATTCAAAAAACACATACATCAAGTGGTAGAATTCCATCAGAAAAGGGTTATAGATATTATGTTGATAATTTAATGGAACCTAGAAAGATGGATCCTAAAGATATGAATAAGCTTGCTATTATTTTCCAAAATCAAAGTCTAAATTTATCTGATACTTTATCGAGAAGTTTGCAAGTTGTTTCAGATATTACTAACTATGCAACAGTAATTCTTGGATCAAGTAGTCATGATAATTTACTTAAACAGGTGGAAGTTGTTCCAATTGACAAGGAAAATTTTATAGTAATAGTAGTTACTGATAAAGGTCATGTTGAACATAAAACAATTAGTTTTGAAAGTGTTAATTTAGATGAAATAAAAAAGACTGTTTCACTAATTAATAATTTAATTGTTGGTACTCCAATAGATGAGGTTTCAACTAAACTAGAGTATGAAATTAAACCTATTATTGGTAAGTATGTCAGTCAGCATGAACAGATATATAATGCTTTCTACCAAGTATTTACAGATTTTACTGCAAATAATAATAGCGAACACGTACATGTTGCAGGTAAAAACAAATTTTTAAATCAGCCTGAGTTTACTGATTTAAGTAAGATTAAAGAATTATATAATAAACTCGATTCACCTGATGCTCTTTCTAGAATAATAAGAGATAATGATGGTAAAATCAAGATTTATATTGGAGAAGAGAATGACATCTCTGATGATGTAACAGTTATTGAAACAAATTATAAAACACCAACAGACACTGGTACAATTGCTATAATAGGTCCTAAGAGAATGGAATATGACAGAGTTGTAAATATGCTTGATTTTATTAAGAAAAATATTGAAAGGTAAGTGGTATGATGAATAATGAAGAAAAGAAAAATGTAAATAACAATTATCATAAGAATAGTAACTATCATAAGAATCATGAATTTAAAAAACATGAAAATCATAATGATGATAGTCGGAAGTTAGAAGAAGAAATTAATAAGTTAAAAAGTGAATTAAATGAGTCTAACAAAGAAAAAAATGAATTAATTAATAAGAATAAAGATTTAGAAAATGAAAATACTAAGCTTACTTCGAAAGTACGTGAATGTGGGGCTGAACTCGTTAATTATAGAAAGAGAAAAGATGAAGAAGTATCTTCTATGCTTAAATATGCAAACAAAGATTTAATTACAGATTTAATTCCAGTAGTTGATAACTTTGAACGTGCAATTAAGCTAGATGATAATAATTTAACTGATGAACTTTCTAAGTTTTTATCAGGATTTAAGATGATGTATTCAGAACTTGTTTCCATCTTAGAAAAATATGGAGTTACATCAATTGATAGAAGAGGAGAAGAATTTGATCCAAATCTTGAACAAGCATTAATGACTGATAGTGATAAGAACTTTAAAAATGATGAAGTTCTAGAAGTATTATTAAAAGGTTACAAGTTAAAGGATAGAGTAATCCGTCCAGCAACTGTAAAAATAAATAGAATTGAAGAGAGTAAAAAGGATAATAAAAATAATAATGAAAGGAATGATAAATAATGAGTAAAATAATAGGTATTGATTTAGGTACAACTAATAGTTGTGTATCAGTTTTAGAGGCAGGAGAGGCAAAAGTTATTCCAAATCCTGAAGGAGGAAGAACAACTCCATCTGTTGTCGCATTTAAAAATGGTGAAAGAATAGTAGGTGATGCTGCAAAGCGTCAAGCAATTACTAATCCAAATACTATTTCAAGTATCAAAAGATTAATGGGAACAAATAAAAAAGTTGAAGCAGAAGGTAAGAAATATACACCAGAAGAGATTTCAGCAATGATTCTATCTTATATGAAAGATTATGCTGAGAGCTATTTAGGTGAAAAGGTTGATAGAGCAGTTATTACTGTTCCAGCATACTTTAATGATGCACAAAGACAAGCAACTAAAAATGCTGGTAAAATTGCAGGATTAAAGGTTGAAAGAATTATTAATGAACCAACTGCTGCTGCACTTGCTTATGGCTTAAATAAGCAAGACACGAATCAAACAATTCTAGTATACGATTTAGGTGGTGGAACATTTGATGTTTCTATACTAGAGTTAGGTGATGGCGTATTCGAGGTTAAATCTACAAATGGCAATAACCATTTAGGTGGAGATGACTTCGACCAAAGAATTATGGATTATCTAATTGATGAATTCAAGAAAGAAAATGGTATAGATTTATCTAAAGATTCTATGGCTATGCAAAGATTAAAGGAAGTCTCAGAGAAAGCTAAGAAAGACTTATCTTCAATGACAACTACAACAATTTCTGCACCATTTATTGCTCAGTCAAAAGATGGTGGACCACTTCATTTAAATGTAACACTTACACGTGCTAAATTTGAAGATTTAATAAGAGATTTAGTTGAGTCTACACTTGAGCCTGTAAGAAAAGCTTTAAAGGATGCTAAACTTACAAAAGATGATATAGACAAAGTTATATTTGTTGGTGGTTCAACACGTATACCAATGGTTTATGATTTAATTAAGAAAGAATTAGGTAAAGAACCAAGTCGTGAAGTTAATCCAGATGAAGTTGTTTCTATGGGTGCTGCAATTCAAGGTGGTGTTTTAACAGGCGATGTTAATGATATAGTTTTACTTGACGTTACACCACTTTCACTTGGTATTGAGACTCTTGGCGGCGTTATGACAGTATTAATTCCAAGAAATACTACTATTCCAACATCTAAGAGTGAAGTATTCTCAACAGCAGAAGATAATCAACCTGCAGTTGATGTACATGTACTTCAAGGTGAACGTCCAATGGCTGCAGATAACAAGACTCTTGGTAACTTCCAATTAACAGACATTCCACCTGCTAGACGTGGTGTTCCTAAGATTGAAGTTACATTTGATATTGATGCAAATGGTATTGTTAATGTCTCTGCTAAGGATTTAGGTACTAATAAGAAACAATCTATTACAATTACATCTAATACTAACCTTACTGATGAAGAAGTAGATGAAATGATGAAACAAGCTGAAGCTAATAAAGAAGAAGATAAGAAACGTAAAGAAGAAGCAGATCTTAAGAATGATGCTGAACAATTATGTTTCCAAACTGAAAACTCTATGAAAGACTTTGGCGATAAAGTTTCAAAAGATGATAAGAATGAAATTGATGATTTAATCAAGAAAGTTCGCGAAGAGTTAGCTAAATCACCAGTTGATGCAGATGAATTAAAGAAAGCAAAAGATGCTTTACAAGAAAAGGCTGTAGCAGTAGCTGGTAAGGCATATGAAGCTGCATCTAAAGAAGAAACTAAAGAAGATAACAAAGATGACTCTAAGAAGGATTCTAAAGATAAAGATAGCGATGTAAAAGACGCAGATTATAGTGAGAAATAAAAATATAAATAGTTAGAAGTAGCTATCTAGCTACTTCTATATTATTTTGTAAAAAGAATTGGAGATATTATGGATAAAGTACTAAAAAGAAATGAAATAGATGATAAATATAAGTGGAACTTAAAAGATATTTATGAAAATGCTTACGCCTTTAATAGTGATTTTGAGTATGTAGAAGGAGAACTTAGTGCTCTTATAACTCTTAAAAATAATGCTTTTAAGTCATATGAATCTTTTGAAAAATATTTAAAAAAAGATGAAGAATTAGAAAGAAAGCTTTATAACTTAGAAGTTTATGCTAGTCTTTATAGCGATCAGGATAAGAATAATACTGATGCACAAAGTTTACTTTCAAGAGTAGAGTCATTAATCTCTAAATATGATTCGGAAACATCTGATTTTGTTCCAAGAATGCTTGATGTTGGAGAAGAAAAAATTAAATCTTTCTTAATAACACCTTATTTAAAGGAATATAAGCATACTATTGATAATATATTTAGAGAAAAAGATCATTCTTTAAGCAAAGAAGAAGAAAAAGTAATTTCTGCTTATTCAAGAGTTTTAAATTCATCTAGTGATACAGCATCTTATCTTTTAAATACTGATACTCATTTTGAAAGTGTTAAGGATAAAGATGGGAAAGAACATGAACTTAATGAAAGTTTATATTCACTTTATATAAGATCTGATGATAGAATACTTAGAAAGAATGCTTTTGAAAATCTATATAAAGGTTATAAAAATATTCTTAATTCTTTAACATCAACATATTCTAGTGTATGTCTATGTGATAGTACAAGTGTCAAATTAAGAGGTTATAAATCTTCACTTGAAATGTATTTATATCCTAAAAATATTAGTACTAAACTATATGATAATCTAATTAAAACAGTTAGAAATAATTTGGACTCATTATATGAATATTATGATTTAAAGAAGAAAATACTTGGATATTCTGAATATCATTTATATGATACTTATACAAGCATTACAAATATGCCTGATAAAAAATATACATTTATGGAAGCTAAAGAGATTGTAAAAAGTGCTCTAGGAATTATGGGTGATGAGTATATAAAAGCTCTTGATACTGAATTTAATAATAGATGGATAGATGTTTACCCAAATGTTGGTAAAAGAGGTGGAGGATATCAGGTAGGATCATATGACACTCATCCATATATACTTCTTAACTTTAATGGAACGCTTAATGATGTTTCAACTCTTGCTCATGAATCTGGTCATGCAATGCATACTTATTTTGCTAATAAATATAATAGTTATATAAATAGCAATTATCCAATTTTTCTTGCAGAAATAGCATCTACAACTAATGAATTATTATTAAGTGATTATATGTATAAAAATAGTAAATCTACTGAGGAGAAAAAATATATATTAAATGAAAGACTAGATCTTTATAAAGCAACTATTTATAGACAAACTATGTTTGCAGAGTTTGAACTTTATGCACATGAACTTTCCGATAATGACATGCCAATTACTGGTGAAGATTTATGTAACAAGTATTTAGAGTTTAATAAAGACTATTTTGGTGATGGAGTTGTAGTAGATGATTCAATTAAATATGAATGGGAGCGTATTCCACACTTTTATACACCATTTTATGTATATCAATATGCAACAAGTTTATGCATAGCATCATATATTGCAGACAATATTATTAAAGAAACTAAAGGATTTAAAGATAAGTATATTGAATTCTTAAAGAAGAGTGGAACTGATTATCCACTAGAAGTTCTTAAAATAATAGGAATAGATTTAAATGATACTAAAGTCTTTGAAAGTAGTTTATCTATGTTTAAGAATGATTTAAAAGAACTAGAAAAATTATATAAATAAAGGAAGTGATTAATATATGAATAATGATAGAGATTACTATGAAGTACTTGGAGTTTCTAAAGATGCTTCACAAGATGAAATAAAAAGTGCTTTTAGAAAACTTGCAAAAAAATATCATCCAGATCTAAACAAAGATGATCCAAATGCTGCAGATAAATTTAAAGAGGTTAGTGAAGCTTATGAAGTTTTAGGTGATGAACAAAAAAGAAAACAGTATGATCAGTTCGGAAAAGCTGGAGTTAATGGTGCATCAGGCTTTAATGGATACGGTGGTGGCTTTGATGGATTCCAAGGAGGTTTTTCTGCAAGCTTTGATGATTTAGGAGATATATTTGATACTTTTTTTGGTGATAATTTCACAAATGCAGGTTTTGGAAGAGGTAGAGCATCTTCTAGAGCAAGAGATGGATCTGATTTATTAAAGAAGATATCTTTAACTTTTGAAGAAGCAATTAATGGATGCGAAAAGTCATTTGATTTAAATGTTACTGAGCCTTGTGAGACTTGTAATGGAGAAGGTGGACTTAAAAGTAAGACTTGTTCTAGATGTCATGGATCAGGTACTGTAACGAATGAGCAAAATTCAATATTTGGATCTTTCCTTTCTAAAACTACTTGTCCAGAGTGTCATGGTACTGGTAAAGTTTATGAAGAAGTGTGTCCAGACTGTCATGGAACCGGTGTTAAGAGGTCTAGAAAAACAATTACTGTAAATGTTCCTGCAGGTATTAATACTGGTGATAGACTTAGAATTCCTAAGAAAGGAAATCCTGGATCTAATGGTGGAGAAAATGGAGATCTTTATCTAGAGTTTGAAGTAGGAGAACATAAGTTCTTTAGAAGAGATGGAGATGACATCTATCTAGACGTTCCAATAACTATTTGTGAAGCTATTATGGGATGTAAAAAAGATATTCCAACGCTATATGGCAATGTTAAATTAAATATTCCTAGTGGTACGCAAAGTGGTGATGAACAAAGATTAAGAGGTAAGGGAGTAGATAATAAGGCTAAACACTCTAAAGGTAATATGTATGTTAGATTTAGAGTTGTTACTCCAACAAAGCTTACTCGTGATCAAAAGAAGCTAATTGAGCAGCTTGACTCAACAGATTTATACAGCAAACAAATAGAAGAATTTAATAAATTTACTGAAGAAAATTAGTAGCTATATTTGCTACTTTTTTCTTTATTTTTCTATGTTATAATATTTTCCTTGCAAAGAGAAAATTAGTTGACAATCTTTATAAAAGTGCCAGACTTGAAGGCATTGCAGTAACTTTTACAGATATGGTAGACTTTTTAGATAACGTTAATGCTGGAAGAATTTCAGTAGATGATATGCTAAAATTAAAGTGACTTAAAGATGCATGGGAGTTTGTCTTAAGAGATGTTAATACACCTTTAACAACTGATTACATAATTGGAGAGTATAGAAATAGAGGAGTAGGGATAACTGATACAAACTGAAGTCCTAAACTTCCAAGTAAATGCAATTATGATGAAGAATTAAAAAATGGATTTATGACAATTGTATAGATGGAGTTTAAGACAATAAATTAAAAGACCTTATGTGGCCTTTTAATTTACTTTTAATTCACTATATACATTTTGATCAAAGTTATGTTCATCTTTTTCTTCATTTAAAAGTGTGTTTGTATCTATTAGTAAGAAATCATGTTCTACTAAGTTTGAACCATCATCTGTTACGGGATCATCCCAAGTTAAATCTAAGTGATACCATTTATCATCTATTTTAACTGCATTCCATATATGATCTTCACTTGATACTTTATAGTTTTCTAATCCCATATCATTTAATATGATTGCCATAGAGTCTGTATAACCACCACATAAAGAGTATCCTTCAAGAAGCGTTCCATAAGCTGTATCAGACTTATATTTTACTATACTACTGTCTGCTCTTTCTGAATCATAAACTGTATGATCAATTATATAGTCATGATATACTTTTATTTGATCTTGAATGCTTAATGTATCATCTTTAAGTTCAGCTTCTATTGCATTAATTTTGTTTCTTATTTCTTCTTTTTCTTCATCTGTATATGTATGATATACCTTTAGTGTTACTTTACCAGATGTATCATATGTTGTTTCAATATGTTTAAATCCATTAAATGGATGTACAAAGTTATTTATATTTGAAAGAGTTATTTGATTACTTGCAAGATACTTTATTTCATCTAAACAATCTTTGTAATCATTTGGACAGTAGAATGTAAACTTATCTTTACCAGCATTAATAGCTGTATAATAAATATTATATATATCTTGTTTATTATGTGGTGTAAAGTTATCTGTTAACTTTACATAATTAAAATTATAATTTCTAGCATATTCATTTTTTTCACCTAACTCTGCTTTAAAAATTTTATTTGCAAAGTACTTTTGATATGCAACTATTATATTATCTCTATACATGTAAACTGTGCCTAACATTATAAAAAGAAGACCCAGTGTTAAGAACTTCTTCATAGAATCACCATATAAAGATTAGCATAAAAAAAGAGTAAATACAAGTTACTCCATGTTATTTTTAGCTTTCATTAATCTACTTTTTACACGTGCTGCTTTATTTTCTTTGATTAATCCATTTTTGCAAGCCTTATCAATTCTTTGATTTGCAATATTTAAGTTCTTTAAAGCTAAATCTTTATCGTTTTCTTTTACACTTTTTTCAAAATTTTTAATAGCAGTCTTCATGCTAGAACCAACATATGTATTAACAACAGCTTTTCTACCATTACCACGAACACGCTTTTTAGCACCTCTAATATTTGGCATATTTTCACCTCACTTTTTGTAAACAAACTTATTTTAGCAGATTTTCACAATTAATGCAATATTTTTAACTAATTTAGGGTATTATATTGATAGGTGGTAATTTATGGAAGAGTTATTAGTAGATGTAATAGATATTGTACAGTATAAAGATATTATAGGATATAAAAGTAAAAAATATAGAGATGTGTTAGTTGAATATATGAATATTAAAGATAAATCATTAGATTTTGAAAAAGGAGAATATGTAAGTATAAGCTTTAATGATTTAAATCTTTCTTTAGTAGATGCAACTATTGATTCATTAAATAAGTTTTATAAGAAATCTTATAAAAAAGTTTTAGTATGTGGTTTTGGTAATCCTAATGTTATTTGTGATTCACTTGGACCCTTAGTATGCAAGAAAATTCACTCACCAAGAATTATGAGTATTATACCAAACGTTTATTCAGAAACTGGCATTAAATCTTATATGCATTTAGAAATACTTGCAGATGCATTAAAGCCAGATCTTGTAATACTAATTGATTCACTTAGAACTACATTCTTTAATAGAGTGCTTAAAAACATTCAAATATCAACTAATGCTTTGATACCTGGATCAGGAATTTATGAAAAGAAAAATAAAAAAATAAAACTTAACTGTGATGTTCTAACGATAGGCATTCCAACAATTATAGATGGAAAATCTATAAATAAAGATTTACCTGAAAACGTATATCTAACATATAAAGATATAGATTCTAACTTAGAATATTTATCATTTATAATTGCAAATAGTATTAATAGTGTATTTTAATCGACATATATATTTCTTTAACTTTTATATAATATAATTAGGTGTTATATATGAAAAAGTTTAAGAAATATTTTTTTATGTTTATTTTTATATTTTCTTTTAGTTTTATATTCTTTTATCATTATAATATAAGTATAAATATACCTATATTTACTAAGGTAATATTTAATAATTATAAACATAAATATTACGTTACTGATATACTTAATATTACATATAAAGAAAAGAAGAAAAAGAAAAGCTATGTTAAAAAAGAAGAAAAGGAAAGTCGCTATTTAGTTTATATATATAATACACATGATACGGAAAAATACTATGATAAAACATATAATATTGATCCAACTGTTTCTGTAAATAATTACATAGTTAAAGATTATTTAGAAGAAAAGGGCGTTCATTCTCTTATTAAAACTGAAAGCATAAAAGATATGCTTAATTTATATCATTATAATTATAATGGTTCTTATAAATGTAGTAGGTTATTAATTGAAAATGCTTATAAAAATAATCCATCACTTAAATATTTTATAGATATACATAGAGATAGCTTAGGTAAGAATAAAACAACAGTTAATATTAATGGAGAAGATTATGCAAGTATATTATTTTTACTTGGATTAGAAAATAAAAATTATAATGAAAACTTAGTATTTATTAATAAAATAAATGATAAATTAAATGAATATTATCCTGGACTTTCTAAAGGAATACTTAAAAAAGGTGGAAGAGGGGTTAATGGTGTTTATAATCAAGATTTTTCAAAATATGTAATTTTAATAGAAATTGGTGGACAAGAAAATACTCTTAATGAAGTTATGAATACATCAATTGCATTTTCAAGAGCTTTTTATGAGGTGATCAAAGATGAAGAACATATTTAGATTTTTTATGCTTTTTTCATTTATTCTTTTTATGTCTTTATATTTAGCGGTAGGTCTTGGATTTTATAAACCTTATGTAAAAAAGTATTCACTAACAGAAAATGCTATTAAAAGATATGATAATGATATTAAAAATCATAAAGAAATAAATACAGATAATTATATTATAAAAGATTCTAATTACAGTAATTTTCTTTCTAGATTATTTTTATCATTATCTAATTTTATTGGAAGGTCATTTAGAAATATAAATAATAAAATATTTAGTGAAGCATCTAAGATGGTAGATGAGTAATTTACTTCATAATTTATATTTTTTGTGGTAGAATACTTTTGAGGCGTTTACTTATGAATTATAATTTATTAATGGAAAATGAAATTAAAAGTCTTAAAGGAGTTCCAACACTTTTACTTCATGCATGTTGTGCACCTTGTTCATCTGCATGTTTAGAAAGGCTAGGGGATTACTTTAAAATAACTATATTTTATTATAATCCTAATATTACTTCTAAGACTGAATATTTAAAGAGATTAAATGAAATAAAAAGATTTATTAAAGAATTTAAAGTTAAGTATCCTATTGAGATACTTGATGCAAAGTATGATCCAGAAAGTTTTATTAAGATGACTAAAGGTATGGAAGATATGCCTGAAAAATCAGAAAGATGCTATTTATGCTATGAAATGAGACTTAAAGAAACTTTAAAAGCTGCAGAAGAAAATAATTTTGATTACTTTGCTACAACTCTTACTCTTTCTCCTTATAAGAAGACAGATTGGTTAAATGAAATAGGGGAAAGAATAAGTAATGAAAGTAAAGTTAAGTATTTATATTCTGATTTTAAAAAGAAAAATGGTTATAAAGAAAGTATTATTCTTTCTCATAAATATAATTTATATAGACAAAATTTTTGTGGTTGTATGTATTCAAAAAGAAATACTGGAGATTAGTATTTCTTTTCTTTATTAACATTTTTATATTTTTCTATTTTCATAATCGTACTTGCAAGAATGTTTAGTGCAATTTGTTCAGTTTTTCTATCTATATCTCTTAGTGGGTTAAGTTCTACTATATCCATTGAAGATATATCTTTATAATGATTTAATACTTCATCAAGTATTGCATAAGCTTCTTCTTCAGATATTCCATCAACTTCTGGTATTGAAACACCTGGAGCTACATTTGGATCTATTACATCTAAGTCATATGATACATGAATTGATTTTGTATTTTCTCCTGCAATTCTAAATGCTTCATCCATTACTTTTTTGACACCCATCTTCTTTACATCTTCTGTTGAGAATACTGTAATACCAGAATATTTTACATTATCTTTTTCCCAAGGATCTATTGATCTTGCACCAACTACTACACATCTTCTAGGATCAACTGTTCTTCCTTTAGTACTAAATTTCCTTAACTCTTCACATTTATAACCTGTGATTGCCGCACAAGGAAGGCCATGAATATTTCCCGATACTGTTGTTTCAAATGTATTGTAATCTGTATGAGCATCTATCCAAATAAGACCCATATCTTCATCTTCATAGTCTGCATCTGCTAGGGCTGATGCAACTGCAATTGCATGATCTCCTCCAAGTGTTATAGGAAAATATCCTTTTTCTAATGCATCACTTTCTATTTTATAAAGCTTAGTATTAAATTTATCTATTTCATCTTCATTCTTTCTTTTATCAGAAAGATTACGACTTTTTATATAATTAGGATCTTGTTCTTCTAATATAGTTTCTCCTTTATAAGATCCTTTTATATCTTTTATTAATGCAGATGGTCCAAACTTCGCACCATCTATATGAACTCCTAAATCTGATCCTGCTCCTATTAAAATTGTCTTCATTTATTTTTCACCCGACATTATAATAGCGTAAACAAAAAATTATTTCAAGGTTTACGCTTTAACTTTACATAAAATTAATATATAATGGAAGAGGAGGTAAATGATGAAAAAACTAAGTGAATTATATGATATAGATAGTAATATTGAAATAAAAGATATAAAAATTAATTCAAAAGAGGTTGAGCCAGGAGATTTATTTATTTGTACTATGGGTGTTAAAGCTGATAGACATGATTTTATTGATGATGCTATTAAGCGTGGCGCTTCTGCAATTGTTGTTTCTCGTGATGGTATAGAAAAAGATGTACCTGTAATAAAGGTGGAAAATACAAACAAAGAATTACCACTTCTTTGTCAAAGATTTTACGACTTTCCTGAAAAAGAATTAAAAGTAATAGGTGTTACTGGAACTGATGGTAAAACATCAACTTCAACTATTATTGAAACTTTGATTGGTAAAGATAAATGTGGTTATATTGGAACTAATGGATACCGCTTTAATGGTAAAGAAGGAGATACTGGAAATACTACTCCTGATGCTCCAATACTTTATAAATTAATGAGAGAAATGGCAAATGATGGTATCAAGTATCTTGCAATGGAAGCATCATCTGAGGCATTCTTTAGAGGCAGAATGGCAAATCTTGATTTTGATACAGGAATATATACAAATATTACAAGAGAGCATCTAAATATACATGGGACATTTGAAAATTATATAATGTGTAAGTCTATGCTTATGAAGCAAACTAAGACTGATGGAACATGTATATTAAATAAAGATGATGAACACTATAGTGAAATGCTTGCAGCATGTAATGGAAAAGTGTGGACTTATGGGAAAGATAAGGATTGCACTTTATATATAAAAGACTATAAAGTAACACCACATCATACATTAATAACTTACGTATATAATGAAAAAGAATATCAAATAGATAGCCCTTTACTTGGTGAGTTTAATGTATATAATTTAGCAGCAGGTATTCTTGGTGCACTTTCTATGGGATTTAGTATGGAAGAGGTTATTCCAAATATAAAGAATATATTTGTATCTGGAAGAATGGATTTATTAAAGACTGATACTCCATATTATGTAATGGTTGATTATGCTCATACTCCAAATGGTATTGCAAATCTTTTAAAATTTGTTCATACACTTGATATTAATAGATCAATTGTTGTAATTGGTAGTGCTGGAGAAAGAGATCCATATAAAAGACCTTTAATGGGTGAAACTGTTCTTGATAATGCTTCGTTTGGAATATTTACTTATGAAGATCCTAGATCAGAAGATCCAAAAGATATTGCAGATCAATTAGTATCATCTGCAAAAAATCACCACAAAAACTATAAAATAATAATTGATAGAAGAGAAGCAATTAGAGAAGCAGTTAATATGGCAAAAGATAAAGATATGGTCTTAATACTTGGAAAAGGTAATGAAACATATCAAAAATTAAAAGATAAGACAATTTACTTTAATGATGAAGAAGAAGCGTATGAAGCTGTTAGACTAAGAAAAGAAAGAGAAGCAAGCAGTGTATCATAAATTATCGAAAAAATGTGTTAACTTTATAACGCTAGATGGTTGACTTTTTATGTCAGTATGTTAAAATATTTTCTGATGATAAAAATTAACTAATTGTTATTTAATTAAATGAAAATGAGAGGTAGAAGTACTAATTTTTCCTTGATTTTTGTAAAGTAATGTGATATAATATGTTTCACTTAAATGATTTACTTTAGAGATGAAGAGGAGAGTGT
Source organism: uncultured Eubacteriales bacterium (assembly GCA_900319955.1). Lineage (GTDB taxonomy): Bacteria > Bacillota_I > Bacilli_A > RF39 > UBA660 > UBA2730. The sequence continues at coordinate 17,380 of ONQM01000017.1, forward strand.
TTGGTATGAATAGCGGTGCAGTTATGGAAGTAGAGAGTGTAAGAGAAAATGAAAATGTATTTTATGTAATAATTAAACGTTTATTTGATATAGTTTGTGGATTAATAGGAGTTATCTTATTAATACCTCTTACTATTATAATAAAGATTGCATATATGGCAACAGGTGATTTTTATTCAATTTTTTATACTCAAGAAAGAGTAGGAAAAAATGGTAAGATGATACACATATATAAATATAGATCAATGTGTTATAAAGCAGATGAAAAACTTAAAGACTTACTTAAGCAAAAAAAATATAAAGATGAATGGGATAAATTCCAAAAGTTTGCTGATGATCCTAGAATAACAAAAATAGGTAAAATAATAAGAAAATGTTCAATTGATGAGATGCCTCAATTTATAAATGTTTTAAAAGGTGATTTATCAGTTGTTGGTCCAAGACCACTTGTGCCTGGCGAAATAGAAAAGCATGGTGGTAATAAAGAACTTTATGAATCAGTTAAACCTGGTATTACTGGTTGGTGGGCTGTTAATGGTCGCTCTGCTAAAGATTATGAAGAACGTTTAGAGCTTGAATATTATTATGTAAATAATAGAGGTTTAGCATTAGATGCAAAGACGTTCTTTAAAACATTTAAAGTTATAAAAACACATGAAGGTGCAAAATAGCATCTTTTTATTTACTTTAGTTTTAAAATAATTTAAAATAATTAAAGAAAGAAAGTGATAATATGTTTGTAGATGAAGTAGTTCTTAAATTAATTGCAGGATCAGGTGGTGATGGCTGTACTGCTTTTAGAAGAGAAAAATATGTTGAAATGGGAGGACCATTTGGAGGCAATGGTGGAAATGGAGCTAGCATTATTTTTAAAGCAGATTCTGGTCTTGAAACACTTCTTGACTTAAGATATCAAAAAGAAATTAAAGGATCTAAAGGAGAAAATGGTAAAGGTAAAAATCAAAATGGTAAGAATGCAGATGATGTTGTAATCAAAGTACCATGTGGCACTGTTGTAACAGATTTAGAAACAGGACTTGTCTTATGTGATTTAAAAAGAAATGGAGAATCCTTTACTGTTGCAAAAGGTGGTCGTGGTGGAAGAGGAAATACTGCATTTAAAACGAAATTCAATACTGCTCCAAATTTCTCAGAAAATGGAGAGCCAGGCGAAGAAAGGAAAATAAAAGTAGAAGTTAAGCTTTTAGCAGATGCTGGACTTGTTGGTATGCCAAGTGTTGGCAAGTCAACATTTATATCAAGAGTATCTAAAGCAAGACCAAAGATTGCTGAGTATCACTTTACAACTCTTGTTCCAAACCTTGGCGTTACTAAAACAAGGAATGGTAAAAGTTTTGTTCTTGCAGATCTTCCAGGACTTATTGAAAATGCAAGCCTAGGTGAAGGACTTGGAGATAGATTCTTAAAACATATAGAACGTACTAAAGTACTTATTCATGTTCTTGATATGGCTGGAACTGAAGGAAGAAACCCATATAATGATTATGTAACAATTAATAAAGAACTAGAAAACTTCAATAAAAAATTAATGAAAAAGCCTATGATTATTGTTGCAAATAAAATGGATCAGGAAGGTGCTAAAGATAATCTAGAAGAATTTAAAAAGAAAGTTAAAGATAAGAAAATATTTGAAGTATCAGCATATTTAGGTACTGGTCTTCAAGATGTCGTTGATTATATTGGTGAAGTACTTGACTCCATTAAAGATGAAGATTTATATGGAGAAGATGAAATAGAAAGTGAGGTACTTTATAAATATACGAGACCTGATAAATTTAAAATAACTCGTGATGGAGAAGATTTTGTAATAGAAGGTAAAGAAATAGAAAAACTATTTAAGATGACTAAGTTTGAAAGTAGAGAAGCAGAGTTAAGATTTGCTAAACGTATGTCTAAAATGGGAATAGATAAAGAACTAAAAAAGATGGGAGCTAAAGATGGTGATATGGTAAGAATACTTGATTTTTACTTTGAATATCACGAATAAGTTTGATAATGATAATTTTTATTCATATACTAGCAGTATATTAATTGAGAGGAATTCTCTAGTTAATAGTTAAATGTGTTTGTCTGCTGACTCTTTAGCGACTAATAAATGAGATAGTGAATAAATTAAAAGAACCTTTGAATTAGGTTCTTTTTCTATTGATACATTTCTTGCTTTAAAAGTGTTAAATTGTCTTTCATAAGTGAAACATAAGTTTTACCACTTTCTCTTTCGTTATCAGTTAGATTATCAATTTTATGTAGTGATACTTCTTTTACGTTATTATATTTACTTAATAAGTTCTTTGAGTTATTTGAAAGTGTATCATCTTTAAAATTATATATATAACTTATTTTTTCTTTTTGCATTAAATCACTAACTTCTGCTATAGTCTTGTCACTTGCTTCATCATCAATTACATATACTGTCATACCAAACTTCTCTAGAAATTTTAATTTTTCTGAATTAACAACTATTTCTTTATCATCTGTATCATTAACTGCTTCTCTATAATCTGCATCAAGCTCTGAAAGAGTGACTTTTAAAGATTCATAATTCTTATCTATCTCTTTTTTTAAATATGTACTTGTAACATATTCATTTAATCCAAGTTCAATATTTTTAGCCATCATTAGAAGCTCTGATGGGTTAAGCCACAACTCTTCTTCACTTTCAGTTTCATCAAGCGAGTAAGCTGTATCAATTATTTTTAAATCACCATTTCTATCTAGAAGATCAAGAGCTAAATTTCTTTCTTTTTTAATTAATCCATTATATATAAATAGACCAGACTTTGCATAATCATCTTTTTTCTTATTAGTAACTTTAAAACTATCAATTGAAACACCATCTGGGTAAATAGATTCAATGTTTGCATGATCCCCATAAAGTTTAGATGTAATATATTCATTTGGATAATTAGTAACTACAACATCAATATCTTCCATATCATCTTGTTTACATCCAGTACAAGTTAATACTAGTATACATAAAATTGTTATTAAACTTATTTTTTTTATTTTTTTCATATCTTTTCTCCTTTTTTTGGAACAGGGTCATAGCCATATTTACCAAACGGATGACACCTTAATATTCTTTTTATTCCAAGCCTTAGGCCGCGTGCTGTGCCATATTCCATTACTGCTTCTTTCATATACTCTGAACATGTTGGTGTAAATCTGCAATATGAATGAATCCTTAATGGTAATTTTTGATAAAGTTCAATTAATTTTATAAGCACATTTTAGCCTCCACTTCCATTTTACTAGAAGTCTTATTCTATTTCAAGAGAGTTATTGAAAGAAATTTATAAATAATATATAATAGCTTTGGTGATAAAAATGGAAGAGTTAGAAAATTTATTTAAAAGACTTAATATAAAGCCTAAAAACACAGAACTTTATAAAAGAGCTTTTAGGCATTCATCATATTCAAATGAACATAAAGGATTAGAGTCTTATGAAAGACTAGAATTTTTAGGAGATGCAATAGTTGACTTGGTAGTTGCAGATTATCTTTTTGAAAACTATAAAGAAAGTGAAGGAGAAATGTCAAAGGTAAGAGCATCTTATGTTTGTGAAGATGCACTTTATGAGTATTCAATAAAGCTTGGACTAGACAAACTTTTAAAAGTAGGACATGGAGAGACTGGAAAAGATTCTAAAACGCTTAAAGCATCTGTTTCAGATATATTTGAATCTTTATGTGCTGCAATATACCTAGATCTTGGATTTGCAACAGTTAGAAGAGTAGTTTTAAAAATAGTTTCACCTTATATTGAGAAAGGCGTTAAATTCTTTGAAGATTATAAAAGTGCTTTACAAGAAGCTGTTCAAACAACAAAGAATAGTGTTACATATGAGCTCGTTAAAGAAGAAGGACCATCTCATGATAAAAAGTTTACAATTAATGCAGTAATTGATGGAATAGTTTATGGAACAGGTACTGCTAAATCTAAAAAAGAAGCAGAAATGGAAGCTGCTAAAGAAGCGCTTGCGAAACTTGCTGTTTGATGATATAATTAGAAACAGTTTGTAGCCTTAAATAATATATAGAAAGAAAGTGATTTTATGAGTAAAATTAGAGTATTTGCACTTGGCGGATTAAATGAAAATGGGAAGAACATGTATGTAGTTGAAGTTGGCTCTAAAATTTTTGTTTTTGATGCTGGTTTAAAATACGATAATGATAATAATTTAGGTATAGACTACATAATACCTAACATATCTTATTTAATAAAAAATAAGAAAAACATTGTAGGAATATTTTTAACACATGGACATGAAAGCAATATGGGTGCTATGCCTGATATTATGAAAATGCTTCCAAACGTTCCAGTTTATGGAACACGTCTTACACTTGAAATATTAAAAGAAGATTTAGATAGTAAGACACTTAAAAATTCTAAATTAGTTTTAATTGAAAAAGAAAAAGAAATAAAATTTGGTGATGAGAGTATATTACCACTTAGTGTAACTCATTCAATTCCAGATGCTGTTATGTATGTTTTAAAAACAAAAGATGGATCTATTGTTTATACAGGCGACTATGTATTTGATATGTCAGTTCCTGATATTTATAAAACTGATTTAGGAGCACTCGCAGATGTTGGAAAAAAAGGCGTTCTTCTTTTGATGTCAGAGTCAATTTATGCTGAAAAACGTGGCCACACAAGTCCACAAAACAGAGTTGAAGACTTTATAAGAGATGTATTTAGAAAAAGTGATGGAAGGATAATTGCAACAATATTTCCTGCACATTTTTATAGAATTCAAGAAATATTTAATGAGGCTATGAAGACAAACAAAAAGATTGTTATAATGGGAAAGAAGCTACAAACTACAATCTTTAATGCAATAAAAGCTGGATACTTAACAGTTGATAGAAAGTTTATTGGAAGTCTTGATAATTTAAATGATAAAAATGCAATTATTTTAATAAGTGATGCTAAAGAACGTCCATTTGCAAATCTTGAAAGAATTATAAAAGGCTATGATAAATTTATAACTATTAATGAAGATGATACAATCTTTATAACAGAACCTAGTTATGCTGGAATAGAAAAGAAGATTGCAGAAGTTATGGATGAAGTTGCTATAAAAGGTGCTGATGCTATATCATTATCACCTAAGACACATTTACTTTTTCATTCATCAAGAGAAGATTTAATGCAAATGATTGAACTTATGCATCCAAAGTATTACATGCCAGTTAAGGGTGAGTATAAAGCTCTATATGAAAATGCTTTAGTTGCAGAGTCATATGGAATAAATAAAGATAATATCATTTTAAAACTTAATGGTGATGTTGCAGAGTTTGAGGATGGCACATATAACAAAGATTGTTTTGATAAAGTAGAAGTAGGAGATACACTTTTTGATGGCAAAAACATTGAAGATATGTCAAGTCTTGTTTTAAAAGATCGAGAAATGATTGGAGAAAACGGTATAGTAATTATTGCAGCAACACTTGACAAAAAAACTAAAGAAATAATTGGTGGACCAGAAATTCTTACAAGAGGGTTTATATACGTTAGAAATAATCAAGCACTTCTTGAAGAAGCTACAAAAATGTCAAAAGAAACAATAGAATCTAATATTGTTAAAGGTGAAGCTCGTGTTGATTATACAAAAATAAAAAATGATGTAAGAGATAAACTCGGTAAGTTCTTCTTTGACAAGACAGGTTCTAAGCCAATGATTATAACAGTGATACAAGAAGTATAATAAAAGTACCTGAATATCAGATACTTTTTTTTATTTAAAATTATCAATTAATTTCTTTTTAACTAATTTTTTTGAGTAGAGATCTGCAAGGCAAGTATTTGCTTTTATTCCTTTTCTATCAAGAATAGGATCACGTGAAATATCCTTATGATATAAATATTTATCAAGTAATAAACGTTTATTTATATACTTAATCATTTCGTTTTTATTAATTATGGAAAGAATTACTTTTGGAATTATAGTATGATAATATTCATCTGGATCAATTATAGTTACATTATTATCAGTAAATATAATATTATGAGGATTACTATCATTTATTTTAATTTTTCTATTAGTTATTTCTTTTGATAGATTATCAAGTCTTTCAATCATTGAAAGAATGTATTCTGTTGAGCATTCTATTAAGTCAATATTTTCTCCTTCTACTCTTTTCATTGTATAACCATCAGGTCTAATACTTGCGTTTCCACGCCTAAATATCATTTCACCTAAGGAAACAAAGCTTTCACTATTAATAGTTTTCAAAGACAAAAATATGTTTTTCTTTATCTTTAAATATTCTTCACAATATCCTTTATAAAGTTTTACAATGTTATCTTCATATACAAATATATTTGCAGTCCCTCCACTTATTAAATATTTATAATTGTCCATAAAGTTTTTATTTTTATTTAATTCTTCATATGTCATATTATCACCAAACGCTTATATTATATAATATTTTATTATTTATTAAAAGATAAAATTATTTATTATTTTCTATAGTAATTTTTTTCCTATTGTGTTAAACTTTTATTTAATAAATTTATTGAGGTAGGGGGATTTGTTATGGAAAATGTTGAAATAGAATATGCATTACATTTAAGAAAAATACCATATAATAAAGATACATACTTTTATAAGGCAGATGGTATTGTGTCTGGATATAGAAAAGGTAAGACTTTTTATACAAGTGAAGGACTTGAACTTATGAGCATAGAGGATCCATTATTTAATTTTTCTGAAGTAGATGATGGATATGATTTGGCGGTTAGTGATAGTTTTTTAAGAGAAAAATCGAAAAATTCTGTTCCAAGAAGTGGACTTGAAAAGTTTGATTATTTCTATGATATTATGAATAATTATATAATTATGGGTAAGTATAACTTAAATGATAAAAAATTTGATATAAGTTATATTAAGAAAGATAATTTTTTAGATAAAGATAGTGATAAGACTGATAAAACTAATATAAGTGATACACATACTATAATTAGGCCAAAAGATTTTGATAAGAAAAAAGAAGAAGAAAAGAAACACGCAGAAAGACAAAAAGAATTAGAGGAAGCTTTTAGCAATATGGAAGTTGTATCAAGAGACTCTGTTGACTCTTTAATCGCTCTTTCAAGATCAAAAGAATTATATAAAGAGCTAAAAAGCAGGATAATAGGACAAGATGATGCTATTGAAAGCGTTGTTGCAACTATTTATATGAACTCTTTTGCAAAAAATCCAAGAGAAAGAACAAGATGTTTTTTAGTGGGACCTACTGGATCTGGTAAAAGTGAAATAATAAATACAATTAAGGATGTTTATGGACTTCCTGTTATTCATATTGATAGTACAACAAAAACTGCACCTGGTTATGTTGGAGATGATATTACAGATGATTTAGCAGATCTAATTGTAATGTGTGGTGGAAACATCGAAAAAGCAGAACACGGAATAGTTGCTTTTGATGAACTTGATAAAAAAGGGACACTTCACAATGGTGATGTTAATGGTAAAGATATTATTAATGAGCTTTTAAGATTTTGTGATGGTTCAACTTATAATGTAACTTATAATTTAGATGGTAGAAAGCATACAACTAAATTTGATACATCAAACTTAATTATACTTGCAAGTGGTGCATTCCCAGAAGTATTTGATGCAAAGAAAAAAGAAATGGGCAAAAAAGAAATTGGTTTTGGCTCAGACATAAAAGAAGATGATGATACATTTATAAAACTTACTCCAACAGATCTTGCAACAACTGGTAAAATGGGTAGTGAACTTATGGGTAGGTTTACAATGATAGCAACCCTTAAAAGACTATCTAAAGAAGAGTTAAAAAAGATACTTTTATCTTCTTCTATTTCACCGCTTAAAATAATGGAAAATAACTTTGAAAGAAATAACATTAGATTTTTATATAATAGTGATTTTATAGATAAAGTAGCAGAAGAAGCATATAACTTAAATACAGGTGGAAGAGCATTAAAAAGTATAATTGATAATGCTACTAAAAGTATTATTATGAAATTAATTACTGATGACGATTTAAAATCAGAAGATGGTTATATTTATCTAAATGGTTGTGTAGTAGATGATAAAGCAGTAGTTTTGTCTAGCAAAGAGTATAAAGAATTGTTTGGTGATAACTTTACTCTTACCAAAGACTCTAAAATATCAGAAAAAAAGATATATGAAATTAAAAGAAATTTTTAATAAAAATGTCACAAAAGGAAATCGAATATGCATTTCTTTTTTTTTCTGTAAAGTTAATAAAATTCTATTTACATTAATATATGCTTTATAGTAATATAAGGTAGGAGAGGATAGAAGTATATGAAAGAAAAAATAAAGAAATTATTTAAAAATAAGAAAGTATTAACAGTTATAGCATTAGTACTATTAATGCTTGTAACAGTTGC
>ONQM01000014.1 GCA_900319955.1 uncultured Eubacteriales bacterium
AATATATGATTATTTAAGACTCTTATATGCGCGCGCTGGAACAGCATATTGTCCTAACCATCATATACCAATAACTTCTCAAAGTGTAGATGAAATGACAGCAAAACTTGAAAGCTATCCAGTAGGCACTAAAATAATAATAATGGCACCAGTTGTAGATGGAGAAAAAGGAACACATAAAGATTTAATAGAAGACTTAAGAAAAGATGGATACGTAAGAGTAAAAATAAATGGTGAAATGCATGACTTATCAGAAGATATAACACTTGAAAAAAATAAAAAATCTAAGATAGATGTAATAATAGATAGAATAAAATTAAGTGAAGATAGTCATGATCGTTTAGCATCAAGCATAGAAGAGTCTTGTAAACTATCACATGGCAAAGTAGTTATTGATATATTAGGTGATGAAGAAAAAGAACTTGTATTCTCAGAAGACTTTGCATGTCCTTACTGCGAATTTTCACTAAAGGAACTAGAACCTCGTACATTTAGTTTCAATGCACCATATGGAGCATGTCCTGATTGTAAAGGACTTGGTGTTAAACTTCAAATAGATGAAAGTCTGCTTATTCCAGATGATACATTATCAATTAATGAAGGTGCAATAAAAACATTAAATGATGATAAAGAAAGCATAGACTACTTAAGATTTCAGTGTGTATGTAAACACTTTAGAGTAGACATGAATAAACCTTGGAAAAAGATTCCAGAAGAAAAAAGAAATGCACTTCTTTATGGAACAAGTGAACTTATAAACTTTAAATATACATCAAAAAGTGGAAATAAGTATAATAGTACAGATTTTTATGAAGGAATAATACCAGCCCTAGAACGCCGTTATATGGAAACAAAAAGTACATGGATAAGAGAGTGGCTAGAAAACTACATGGTAGAACATACTTGTGAAACATGCCATGGATCAAGACTTAAAAATGAAGTATTACAGGTATATATTGGAGATAAAAATATATATGAATTATGCTGCATGAGTATAAAAGATAGTCTAAAATATTTAAAAAATCTAAAACTAGATGAAGAAAAAAGAAAAATAGCAGACTTAGTATTAAAAGAAATAATAAATAGATTAACATTCTTATCAAACGTTGGGCTTGAATATTTAACACTTTCAAGAAATGCTGCAACCTTATCAGGTGGTGAACTACAAAGAATAAGACTTGCAACACAAATAGGATCAAGACTAACAGGAGTACTTTATGTACTTGATGAACCATCAATAGGACTTCATCAAAGAGATAATGATAAATTAATAAAATCTTTAAAAGAAATGAGAGACTTAGGAAATACACTAATAGTGGTAGAACATGATACAGATACTATGCTCGCTGCAGACTACCTTGTAGATATTGGTCCAGGAGCAGGAGATAAAGGTGGATATGTCGTTGCAAAAGGAACACCAGAAGAAGTTATGAAAAATGAAAATAGTCTAACAGGACAGTACTTAAGTGGTAAAAAAAGAATAGACGTTCCAAAAACAAGAAGAAAAGGAACAGGCAAATTCTTAACAATAAAAGGAGCTAGAAGTCATAACTTAAAAGGAATAGATGTTAAAATACCTCTTGGAACATTTACATGTGTAACAGGAGTATCAGGATCAGGTAAATCAAGTCTTGTTGATGATATACTTGTAAAAGCTATGCAAAAAGCAATATATAAAAGTAAGGTTGTACCAGGACCACACGATAAAATACTTGGTATGAATAACATTGATAAAATAGTAGATATATCACAAAGTCCAATAGGAAGAACACCAAGAAGTAACCCTGCAACATATACAGGAGTATTTGATGATATAAGAGATGTTTTTGCAAATACAAAAGAAGCTAAAATGCATGGATTTGGTAAAAATAGATTCTCATTCAATGTAAAAGGTGGAAGATGTGAAGCATGCTGGGGAGATGGAGTTAAGAAAATAGAAATGCATTTCTTACCAGATGTATATGTACCATGTGAAGTTTGTCATGGAACTAGGTATAATAGTGAGACTCTAAACGTAAAATATAAAGGAAAGAATATTGCAGAAGTACTTGATATGAGAGTAGATGAAGCAAAAGTATTCTTTGAAAATCATCCAAAGATTAAAAGAAAACTAGACATGCTAAGTGAAGTAGGACTAGGATACATAAAACTAGGACAACCTGCACCAACACTATCAGGTGGAGAAGCAGAACGTGTTAAGCTTGCAAAAGAACTTCAAAAGAAGCCTACTGGCAAAACACTTTACGTACTTGATGAGCCAACAACAGGACTTCATACAGATGACATAAAACGTCTTCTTGCAATTTTACAAAAAATAGTTGATAATAAAGATACAGTACTTGTAATAGAACATAACCTAGATGTAATTAAAGTTGCAGACCACATAATAGACTTAGGTCCAGAAGGTGGAGAATCAGGCGGAACGATAGTTGCAGAAGGAACGCCAGAAGAGGTAGCAAAATGTGAAAAGTCATATACAGGTAAATATTTAAAGGAAATGTTAGAGGAGTAAAAATGAAACTTATAAAAAATGTTAAAGGAAAATACAAATTAAATGCATTTATAGACTGGATAATATACATGGTATTTTATACAATAGTTTTAATATGTGTATCAAACTTCTTTAAAAGTATGTATATAGATCCAAAACATCCTTATATATATGCATTCTTAATAGTACTTGTTGTGTATCTTTTAGATAAAGGAATAAAACCAACACTTGTTAAACTAACAATACCAATAACAGGTATAACAGTAGGACTATTCTATCCATTTATAAACTTATTTATATTAAAACTAGCAGACTGGATATTAGGTTCACATTTTAATTTAGAAAATATAAAAATAGCACTATTTATATCAATACTACTATCACTTTGTAACTTCTTAGTTTCAAAACTAATAGTAGAGCCTTTAATAAAAGTACTAAAAAAAGAAGGCGAAAAATTTGAATAAAAGTCATTTTACAATTGGAAGCATAAATATATATTATTATTCATTATGTATATTATTAGGAGTTATCCTAGCACTTCTTATAATTATTCCAGAAATAAAAAAAGAAAAAATAGATGAAGATAAATTCTATGATCTTGCATTTCTAACAATAATATTTGGAGTATTAGGAGCAAGAATATACTATGTTTTATTTAACTTAAGCTATTATTCAAAACATATTATAGAAATATTTGAAGTATGGAATGGTGGACTTGCAATACATGGTGGAATAATAGGAGGACTTATAACAATATATATTTATACAAAAAAGAATAAAATGAACTTTCTAAAAATACTTGATATTATAGTGCCAGGACTAATTCTTGCACAATCGATTGGTAGATGGGGTAACTTCTTTAATGGAGAAGCATATGGACCAGTAGTTTCATACAACTTCTTAAGAAAAACATTAGTACCAAGTTTTATTATAAAGGGTATGAAAATATATGGATACTATCACATGCCAACATTCCTTTATGAATCATTATGGGATATACTTGGATTTATAATAATGATAATTTTAAGAAAAAAGAAAAATTTAAAATTAGGATTCTTAACAGGATTTTATTTGTCATATTATTCACTTGGAAGATTCTTTATAGAACTTTTAAGAACTGATAGCTTGCGTTTAGGCGTATTAAAATTTGCATGTTTAATATCAGTAGTTTTATTTGTAATAGGACTTATATTAATGATAAAAAGTAAAGAAAAAGAGTGCTATAGAAAGGCGTGATTAAAATGCATAAAAACATAGTAGTTTTTGGAGGAGGTACAGGACTTTCTGCACTTCTTAATGGATTAAAAGAATACCCAGTTGATGTAACTGCAGTAATAACAGTAAGTGACAATGGTGCCTCAACGGGAAGACTAAGAAAAGAGTTTGGTGTCCCTGCAGTAGGAGACATAAGAAAAGTAATAACAGCATTATCATCAATTAATCCAAAAATAAAAGAAATGCTTGAATATCGTTTTAATACAAATAGTGATTTAAACGGACATCCAGTTGGAAACTTAATATTAACTGCACTCTTAGAAATAACAGGAAGTCTAAAAGAGTCTATTGAACTTTTGGAACAGCTTCTTGATGTAAGACATAAAGTCTTGCCAATATCAGAAGACAACTTAACATTATGTGCTGAAATGCAGGATGGAAGCGTTGTTGAAGGAGAAAGTGAAATAACATTATCAGATGGAAAAATAAAAAAAATATTTTATAAAGATGAACCACACGTAACAGAAGAAGTTTTAGAAAGTATAAAAAATTCTGACCTTATAATATTTAGTATGGGATCACTATACACAAGTCTTCTTCCAAATATTATTTGTAAAAGTGTAAGAGAATCTTTAGAGAAAACAAATTCAGAAATAATGTATATATGTAATGCGGTAACAGAAGAAGGTGAGACAGATAACTTTACTGTAGGAGATCATATAAAAGAAATAAATAAATACTTAGGTAAAAGAAAAGTAGATGTTGTAATAGCATCTAACTCTAAAATAGATGATAAAACACTTGAAAACTATAAAAAAGAAAATAAAGATTTAGTTAAAATAGATTATGCTAAAATAGAGTCATTAAAATGTAAATTAATAGAAAAAGATATAATTATAGAAAAGGATAATGTAATGAGACATGATAGTATGCATCTAGGTTCAATTATAGTCTCATACTTAATGGAAAAATAAAATGAGCTTTTCAGGTAAAGTAAAAGAAGAATTAACAACACTTAAAAGTACAACTAGTGAAACATTAGCAGTACTATCAGGATTTGTTAGAAATAATGGATTTATAAAAGATGATGACTTATACCTTTCTACAGAAAGTGATAAAGTTGCAGAAATGCTAAAAAAATACATAAAATACTTATATAACATCGATGTAAAAATAGAAAAGAAAGATAACTTAAATCTTTATAAAAATAAATTAAATGAAATAAAAATAGAAGAAAAAACATACTTTATTTTAAATGATTTAGGAGTATTAGATAAAAATAAAAGGTACATAAAAAAAGTACCAGAATACATTGTGGATGGTAATGAAGAAATAAGAAGTTACCTAAGAGGAGCATTTATATCATCTGGAAGTATAAATGATCCTGAAAGCAGTTACCACCTAGAGTTTACTATCAATAAAAAAGAAGAAGCGGTATTTGTACAACATCTTCTAAACATATTTGATTTAAATGCAAAAATACTCGCTCGTGATAAAGGATATATGGTATATATTAAGGAAGCAGAAAGAATATCAGACTTCTTAAAACTTATACATGCAAACTCTGCAGTAATGCATTATGAAAATGTGCGTGTATATCATGAAGAAAAAAATAAGACAAATCGTCTTAATAATTGTGAACAAGCTAACACTGACAAGATAGTAGCATCAGGCATGAAAGAACTAGAAGATATAAAACTAATAGAAGACAAAATAACACTTGATGCATTAGATGATAAGTTGCTTGTCGCTGCAACATATAGAAAAAAATATCCAGAAGCAAGTTTAAAAGAATTAAGTAAAATAATAGAAATGGAAGCAGGAGTTAAAATAACTAAATCAGGACTTAATCATAGATTTAGAAAAATAAGAGAAATAGCATCACGCCTTAAATAATATCATCGACAAGGCCATAGTCTAAAGCTTCCTTAGAATTAAGATAATGATCCCTATCAGTATCTTTTTCTATAACCCTTAAAGCCTTACCAGTAGATTTACTCAAAATACTGTTAAGTCTTTTTTTTAGATCTAAAATATGTTCTGACTGTATCTTTATGTCAGATGCTTGTCCAGAACATCCTCCCAATACTTGATGAATCATAATATCAGCATTACGAAGAACTTTTCTTTTACCTTTTGTGCCACATGCAAGTAAAAAAGCACCCATTGATGCTGCAAGACCCATAGCAATCGTTGAAACATCACTCTTTATAAAACGCATAGTGTCATATATTGCAAGTCCAGCATCAACATCACCACCAGGTGAGTTTATATAAAGATAAATTGTATCATGATTTAAAGAATCTAAATATAAAAGTTCTGCAATTACAGTGTTAGCAAGTGCTGCATCAATTTCACCTGATAAAATAATAATTCTATTTTCAAGAAGCTTTGAATAAATATCAAAACACTTTTCACCATCTTCACTTTTAGAAACAACCATTGGAACGAAATTCATAATTATCACCACTACTATTTTAAGCGTAAAGTAAGAAAAATATACATATAAATATTCGCCATTTTATGATATACTATAAAAAGAATAGGAAGTGGGAATGTGGCAAGAATAAAACTAGAGGGCAAAGAATATGAAACAAGTGTAAAAACAATAGAGCAGTTTTTAGCAGAAATAGGATACACATCAAGATTTCCAGTACTACTTGCAAAATATAATGGAGAGATAATAGAACTTAATGAACCATTTAAAGGAGATGGAGAACTTTCACTTTTATCTTTCGACACAAAAGAAGGCTCTCGTGCTTACATAAATAGTTTAGTATTTCTTCTTTTAGTGGCAGTAAAAGAAAGCTTTGGAAATAGTAGTGATATTGCAGTAGAACATTCAATAGATAAAGGACTTTATATAAAGACAAACTTTAATATAACAAATGAAATACTATTAGACATAAAAAATAAAATGCTAGAAATAGTAGAAGAAAATAGAAGAATAAGAAAATTAACTGTTTCAAGACTAGATGCTATAAGATACTTTAAAGAAATAAGAGATGAATCAAAAGCAGCTAACCTAAAGTATAATACAAACACATATATAACACTCTATAAACTCGGACCATGCTTTGACTACTTCTATACAAAAATGCCAGTTGAAACAGGATGCCTTAGAAAGTTTGACTTAACATATATTAATAACAATGCACTAGTGTTAAGATTCCCAACGATATACTCAGATGGTGTAGTTCCAGAATATCACAATCATGAAAGTATGATGAAAGCATTTGATAAATCACTTGAGTGGAACAGCATAATAGGAATTCATAATGCATCTGATTTAAATAAAGTAGTATCAGATGGTAAAATAAATGATTTAATAAGAATGTGTGAAAATAACTTTAATAGTGAAATATTAGATCTTGCAAAAAGAATAAAAAAAGAAGACAAAAAAGTAGTTTTAATGGCAGGACCATCATCAAGTGGTAAAACAACAAGCTCTAAAAAGTTATGTTTAGCACTTCAAAGTGTTGGAGCAAAACCACTCGTTCTTTCAATGGATGACTTCTTTGTAGAACGTGTAGATACTCCAAAAGGACCTGATGGAAAATACGACTTTGAATGCTTAGAAGCAGTAGATATACCTCTATTTGATAAATCAATAAAAGAACTTGTTGAAGGAAAAGAAGTAGTGCTTCCAGTATATAACTTTGTAACAGGAGAAAAAGAATTCAAAAGAAAAACTAAAATGGAAGAAGGTGCAGTACTCGTAATAGAAGGAATACATGCACTAGATAATAAAGTATTAACAAAAGTAGATAGAAACAAAAAATTTAAAATATACGTTTGCCCTCTAACAGAATTAAATATAGATAATCACAATAGAGTATCAACAACAGATAATAGACTTTTAAGAAGAATAGTTCGTGATCAAAGAACAAGAGGCAAAACATCAGAATATACAATAAATGCTTGGAAAGATGTAAGAAAAGGAGAAGAAAAAAATATATTCCCTTATCAAGATGAATCAGATTATACATTAAATACATCAATGTTATATGAAATAGGAGTTATTAAAACATATGTTGAACCACTTCTATATAATATAGATGAAGAAAGTATATACTATGATGAAGCAAAACGCTTATTAAACTTTTTAAGAAACTTCTTAGAAATACCAGCAGATGCCCTTCCAGATGACTCAATAATAAGAGAATTTATTGGAGGATCTTGCTTTAAAGATTAAGAAAGGAAATGATAAAATGATAAAAGTAGCAATTAACGGATTCGGAAGAATAGGAAGATTAGTATTTAGAATTATGAATGAGGATAACGACTTTGATGTAGTTGCAATAAATGATTTAACAAACCCAGAAGATTTAGCATATCTTCTTAAATATGATACATCACATAGAAAATATAATAGAAATATAGCAAATACTGAAGACTCTATAATAGTAGATGGAAAAGAAATAAAAGTATATAAAGAAACTGATCCTAAAAATCTACCATGGAAAAAACTTGGAATAGATATAGTATTTGAGTGTACTGGACACTTTACATCGAGAGAAGCCTCCCAAGCACATATAGATGCAGGAGCTAAAAAAGTAATAATAAGTGCACCAGCAAAAGATGTTAAAACTATAGTATTTAATGTTAATAATGATGATTTAACTGGAAATGAAAGAATAATATCAGCAGCATCATGTACAACAAATTGTCTAGCACCTGTCCTTAAAGCTATTAATGACAACTTTGGAATAGAAAGCGGATTTATGACAACAGTTCATGCGTATACTAACGATCAAGCAACACTTGATATTCCACATAAAAAAGGAATATATGCAAGAAGAGGAAGAGCAGCAGCAGAAAACATAGTCCCAACATCAACTGGAGCAGCAAGTGCAATAGGAAAAGTACTTCCAGAACTTGATGGCAAACTAGATGGAATGGCAATGCGTGTACCAGTATCAGATGGTTCAGTAATAGATTTAGTATTAAAACTAAACAAGACAGTAACAAAAGAAGAAGTAAATAAAGTATTAAAACATAATATAAATGAAACATTAGGATATACTGAGGATCCAGTAGTATCAAGTGATATATTAGGAGACACTCATGGAGGAGTAGTAGACTCACTACTTACAAACGTATTAACAACAAAAGAAGGACAATTAGTAAAAGTAGTTGCATGGTATGATAATGAATATAGTTATTCAAGTCAAATGGTAAGAACAGCTAAATACTTTGCAGAAAAAGATTAATAATAAAAGTACTAGAACAAAAACTAGTACTTTTATCATATTCATCAGAAAAAATCCCTATTATAGTCAATTATTCCTTTGAAAAAATCCTCAAAATGCCACATTATTCCTTTGAAAAAATCTCAAAAATAGGCTTTATGATTATTCATAAAGCCTTTTGAATGAAATAAGTGAAAGAAGTAAAAAGTGCATGAAAGTTAATAAACTAATTGTGGTTAAGATAGAGAGTTTATTAATGAAAACAAAATTACGATAAAAGATAGGTGTATGCACTTTTTCCTCTTTCAGTGTGATACTATACACTAATTTTTTTATTGAGTCAAAAATGAAAAATTAAAATTTACTCGTCAAATTTGCATTTTCCACGCTCAATTTTGCAAATCTGCATACTTTTCCATCAATTTTGTCCTCAGATTTGCAAATTTAGTAAAATTTAAAAAAAATTCATGATAAAATATAAGCATAAGATATGGAGTAGTATTTATGAATGTATTTATAAATGAATTATCACTAGGATTATTATCTAATCCTCTTATATTAAGTATAATAATATTAGGCTTTTTCTCTTTTATATTCTATAAACAAATAATAGGCAAAGCAGGAGAACATTGGGTAAAGAAAGAACTAAATAAATTAGATAAAAATAAATATCATATATTAAATGATGTAATGATAGAAGAAAATAACACTACTCATCAAATAGACCACATAGTAGTATCTAAATATGGAATATTTGTTATAGAAACAAAACAATATAATAACTATATAAAAGGTAATATATATTCTAAAAACTGGATATGCTATGCTGGTAATAAAAGATACTACATTAATAATCCAGTACATCAGAATTATGGACACTTATTAGCACTTTCAAAAACATTAAATATAAGTAAAGATAAATTTATACCAATAGTAAGTTTCTCAGGTAATGGTAAAATAAATATATCTAATATAAAAAATAATGAAGTAACAACTATAAATAATTTAATTAAAAGTATAGAATTATATAATAAAGAAATAATATTAAATGAAAATAAAATAGTAAATAAAATAAATGAATTAAATATAAAAGATAAAAAGAAAAGAAGAGACCATGTAAGAACTATTAAAAGTAATATAAAATAAAAAAAATAACAGGTAAATAATTACTTGTTATTTTTAATACCCCCAAAAAAGCAGTCAAAAATGCAATTATATAAAATTAAAATTATAAAAGGATAGTGAACTCCATGATTGAAGTAAAAATAATAAACAATATAAATTGAAAGGAGAATAATGAAAGTATAATATTTGGGGGTGGCAGAAATATCCCAAGAGTCAGTCTATATATAACAAATGGGATAAAGCCTACATTATCTCCTTTCAGCGTGATACTATACACTAAAAAAATTAATGAGTCAAAAATGAAAAATTAAATTTTACCTATCAAATTTGAAATTTCTATGGTCAATTTTGCAAATCTGTGTGTATTATCCCATATATTTGACTCAGATTTGCAAATTTAATAAAATTTAAAAAATTTTTCATAAAGCGCGTTAAATAACAATAATGGCTATATAAATACATTTTAAGTAATTAAAATGCGTGTCAATTTGAGCTATCATCATTCATATTTATATTGTTCAAGGCAAAATCAATACATTGATTTATTAACTCATTCCTACTCACATTAATTTTATTAGCTATTTCATCTAACTTACTTATTTTTTTAGTATCAAGTCTAATTGAAATAACTATTTTATCATTAAAATGTTCTACTTTTGTTGGATGAAAATCATTCATATTGTTTGCCTCCTTTACTTTACTTTATTTTAGACTAAAAAAATATTAAAGTTAACACCATTAAAACTTATTAATTTATATCTTAAATATTATTTATTGCATTTATTTTTAATAGCATCAAAATCAAGATAACCAAGAGAATAATCAATACATTGGTCAATTAAATTATTTCTACTTACGTCAATTTTACAAGCAATTTCATCTATCTTTTCTACTTTACTTGATTCTGTACGTAAAGAAATAATTACATTTTTATTTGTATTAATTTTCTTACTAGGTAAAAATTTACACATAAGTATCCCACCTCGTTATTACATTCTTATATACCTATAATTTTATTACTAAAAAGATTAAACTTATATATTAAAATAATCAAATAGAAAAAAATAACATAAAAATAAAATATAAAAAAAGAATACAAAAAAGTATAAATAATATTTAATACAAAAATAAAATATTGAGATGAACAAATTAAAATGCAATAATTTAACTAGGAGAATAATTTTTAATATAAATATTAAAAATTATAATATGATATGTATGAATAAAAATGAAAATAAAAATTTAAATAAAGTATTAAAAACTAGTATAGCAGTTTTTTCAGTATTAACGATAATAAATTGTATTGGAATAATTGGAAGTAGCAACGCATTATTTGAAAAAAGTATTGATAGTAAAAATAATTTAAGTATGAAAGTATTAGATTATTGGGCTGAACCAGGAGTCGCAACAACTTCAATTACAAATCTTGCTAAAAAAGATAAAACTAATTTAGCATATGATGAGACATCTGATAACAACTTAAGATACATAGGAAAAGATCCAAATAACTATGTATTATTTAATAATGAATTATGGAGAATAATAGGTGTTATGAATAACATAGATGATGGAACAGGTAATAAAGCATCTAGAATAAAACTTATAAAAGCAGAACCTGCGTATATTGGAGTTGCTTTTGATACAAACAATGTTAATGATTATTCAACATCAAGCATAAAGACAAAACTTAATGAAGAATATTATAATAATATGTCAGAAAGTTCTAAAAATATGATTGATAGCGTTG
Source organism: uncultured Eubacteriales bacterium (assembly GCA_900319955.1). Classification (GTDB taxonomy): domain Bacteria; phylum Bacillota_I; class Bacilli_A; order RF39; family UBA660; genus UBA2730. Next base: position 11,771 of record ONQM01000014.1, read on the forward strand.
TTTGGAACCTAGGAAGTGCAAATTATGGAGATACAGCAAATACGTATTATTCAAAAGAACGAGGAGAAAATGTATATAGTGAACATGCAACAATATGGACCGGAAAAGTAGGAATAATGTATCCAAGTGATTACTTATATGCTACATCGGGTTCATCAAGTGTAAGTAGAACAACATGTATAACAGAAACTTCTAGTTCTAGCAATATTAACTGGGAGAAAGGAATATGTTCAAAAAATGATTTTTTATTTGACAATAGCAATTGGCAATGGACGTTAACTCCTTATCAAAATAATTCGTTTCGTATATCAACAATTTTTTATTCAGGCCGTGTAGATAATATTCAAGCAAATAGGACTGTTGGAGATGGCAACTTTCGACCTAGTTTATATCTTAATTCTCCAATAGAAATAACTGGAGGTTATGGTACAAAAAATATGCCTTACAAACTGAGTGAAGTTAAACATGTTACTGGTTCAAACAATTGGAATGCTGATTATAAATGCGTAAATGGAAAAGGTACTTTGATTGCATGTTATTATAATGATACAAAATGTGATGGTGGAAGTGGTGGATGGCTTGGTACTGGATGTACTGGTAATTATTCTGAAATTGATCCATATTATTGGTGCAATACCAAATTAAGTACTGATCTTAGAATTCATTCTGGAAATATGTCCTTAACTATTTCTTGCTAAAATCTTATAAGTATAAAAAATGCAAAAATTAAACTTTTTGTATTTTTTTGATTTTTAGTACAATTTTTAAAACTTTTGTCGAATAATATATATAGGGAGATCTATAAGTGACTCTTAAAATAGAAATAAAATAGTACATATTTATACTAAAATATTTTAGTAAAAAGTATTAAAAAATATTGAAGGAGAATTAGAAGATGAACGAAATAGTAAAAGAAAATAAAATAGAAAATATGATTTATGAAATAAGAGGAAAACAGGTAATGCTTGATTCTGATTTAGCAAGACTTTATGAATGTAAAAATGGAACGAAGACTATTAACCTTGCGGTTAAAAGAAACATAGAAAAATTTCCTAATGATTTTTATTTTCAGTTAACAGAAGAAGAAACTTTTAAACTTTCAAGGTTTCAAATTGAAACCTTGAACAAATCAAATAATTTAAGAGGCTTTAATATTAAATATTTACCTTATGTTTTTACAGAGCAAGGAGTCGCAATGCTTGCAACTGTAATTCATACAGATGTAGCATCAGAAGTAAGCGTAAAAATAATGAGAGCATTTGTTGCAATGAGAAGATATATATCAAATAGTTTAATAGAGCAAAAATATGTCAATAAATTAGTTTATAATTTAGATGACAGGGTAAGTTTACTTGAAACATCATTTAGTGAGATGAATAAGAAAGAGAAAGTAAATACATTATTCTTTGAAGGACAGATATATGATGCTTATAGTTTGTTAAGAAATATATTTGATAAAGCTGAAGACATGATAATAATCATAGATAATTATATAGATAGACATTTACTAGATATACTTAAAGATACAAATAAGAAAATAATTATTTATACAAATAAATATAACAATGAAGATTACTTAAAGTATAAGAAAGAATATTCTAATGTTAAATTAATTATTAATAACAATTTTCATGATAGATTTATAATTCTTGATAAAGATATTCTATATCACTCAGGAGCAAGCTTTAAAGACTTAGGGAGTAAATGTTTTTCCATTAATAAAATAGAGGATAAAGAAATACTAGAAAATTTATTAAAACATATAGATGGAGGTAAGGTATATGAATAATTTAGTAAAAGAAAATAAAATAGAAAATATGATATATGAAATAAGAGGCAAACAGGTAATGTTTGATTCTGATTTAGCAAGACTTTATGAATGTAAAAATGGAACGAAAGATATTAATAAAGCGGTTAAAAGGAATCTATTAAAATTTCCAAGTGATTTTTATTTTCAGTTAACCGAGGAAGAAGCATTAGATTGTTCAAGGTTCCAATTTGGAACCTTGAACAAATCAAATAATTCGAGAGGATATAATATTAAATATTTACCCTATTTTTTCACAGAGCAGGGAGTTGCAATGCCTGTAACCGTACTTCACGCAAGCACAGAATAAAAAAACGAGAATAAAATTAATGAGAACTTTTATAACAATGTATATAACAAAACTTGAGGTCGCAAATTGCAACCACAATTGAAGGTATGAGATTTGATTTTAAGGTCGGAAATTTCGACCTTAAAGAAAAAAATATTTTTGCCTTAAACCTACATTTTATTTTTCCATTTAAATCGCCTTTTTTAGAAATAATAAGTATTTAATGTTTTGCAGCAAAAACTCGCAAACCGTTGCTATCAAAAGATAAAATGAGTATTCAGTGTGTTGTACAATGCAATTATTAATAAAGTTTGCGGTCCCAATTTGAAACCGAAAATTCAAATATATGAAAAGTTTATTATTATGTATAAAGATACAATATTATAACTATATTTAATTTACAAAGTGCACTTTTCTACAAGATCAGCGTGCACTTTTCTGCAAAACCAACGTGCACTTTTCTTGCAATAGAATAAATTATTGCATAAAAAGTGGAATTAATTCATGTACAAAAAATGGAATAATTAAATGTATAAAGTAACAACATTTTGTAGTAAATTCTCGCAAACCATTGTAAAAAAAGGCTAAACCAAACATAAGACTTGTTGTATAATGCACATTATTAATAATAAAAACTACAAAAGTTTTTGCCATAATCCTACAAAACAATTTGACATTTAATAATGCACAAATCTTTAACGTTTTGCAGCATGTCCTCACAAACCGTTATTATTAAAGAATAAAATGGGAATTAGATGTGTTGTGTAATATATAATTATTAATAAATATTGTTTAGGGTCGCAAATTAAGGCCTTGAAGATTACTGATAATTTAGTAACTCTTTATTTTTACAAACTTATTTGATATACTAGAAGAGTATTAAAAAGGAGACTTACTATGATTAAAAAAATAGAAGATTTAAACCTTAATAATAAAAAAGTAATTATAAGATGTGACTTTAATGTACCAATGGAAGATGGAAAAATAATAGATGATACAAGAATAAAAGAAGCAATTAAAACAATTAATTATGCATTAAGCAAAAATGCTAGTGTTATATTAATGTCACACCTAGGAAGAATAAAAACTAAAGAAGACAAAGAAAAAAATAGTCTAAGAGAAGTTGCAAAAAGACTTGAAGAACTTCTAGAAAGACCTGTAATATTTATAGATGAAACACATGGTAAGAAGCTAGAAGAAGCTTGTAAGAATTTAAAAAATGGAGAAGTACTTCTAATGGAAAACACAAGATTTGAGGACTTAGATGGTAAGAAGGAATCAAACTGTGATGAAGAACTTTCAAAATACTGGGCATCTCTTGGAGACATATTTATAGATGATGCATTTGGATGCAGTCATAGAAAGGCAGCATCAAACGTTGGAATAAGCAAATACTTAGAAACTGGAATTGGTTTCTTAATGGAAAAAGAAGTAAGAGTACTAAGTGAGCTTAATACTCCTGAAAGACCTTACACTATAATACTTGGTGGTAAAAAGGTAAGCGATAAAATAGGTGTTATCAAGACTTTAGTAGAAAAAGCAGATTACATATTAATAGGAGGAGGCATGGCTTTTACCTTCCTTAAAGCAGAAGGCTTTAATGTGGGGTCAAGTGTTGTAGATAATGACATGCTAGATTTTTGTAGAGAAATACTTGATAAATATGAAGAAAAGATAATGCTTCCAGTGGATATTGTAACAGTAAAAGAATTTAAAAATACAGGTAACTATGAGATGAAAGATATAACACAGTTAGATCTTGATGACATTGGAGTAGACATTGGTAAAAGAACTGTTAAAAACTTTGAAAAAGTAATAAGAAAAAGCAAGACTATATTTTGGAATGGACCACTAGGAGTATATGAATTTTCATACTTTAGAAAAGCAACTGAAGATATACTTAAATATATTGTTAAAGAAAATGTTAAAACAGTACTAGGTGGTGGAGATATTGTCGGTTGTGCATCTCTTCTAGGCTTAAAAGACAAAGTATATTTTGCATCAACTGGTGGAGGAGCATCTTTAGAGTACTTAGAAGGAAAAGCTCTTCCAGCATTAAACATAAAAAAGTAAGGGGATAAATAGGTATGGGAAAATTACATTATATAAATCCGTATAATAAAGATGATATGAAGTATCTAGAGGACTATGATATTGCACTTTTTATATCGCTTAAATCTAAAAATTCCATACCAGAAGAAGAGTATTTAAAAGAAAAAGAAAAAAGTGCAGTAGAAAAAGACTACTATTACACATTAAAAAATGATAAAATAGAAAACTTTTATATTGTTGAAAAAGAAAAAGACTTAAAAGAATCTAAAATATATCCTAAAGTAAAAGAATCTAATAAAAAAGAAATAGAAAATCTTGAAGAAAGATTAATAAATTTTGAAAATATGGATGAAGTATTACTAGTACTAGGAAAAGATAAAGATAAATTAAGAAAGCTCTTTAAAGATGAAAACCATGAAATAATAGATGATGGAATTATATTAAGAGAAGGGGAAAAAGAATTAGAAAAAGTTAAAGGAAGAAGTATATAATGGAACTGATAAAAAGCATAAAGAAAAATACAATAATAATTGTTTTTATAACAATACTTGTACTTTATATATTATTAAGAAAAGACTTTCCAAAAGTAATGGAGAGCTTAAAACACTTAGATGTTAAATATCTTTTAATTGCAATATTTTTCTATGTAATGTATTTAGTACTTCATAGTTATGTTGTATATAAAACAGTTAATGATAAGAAAAAATTTACATTAAAAGAGTCTATTAAACACAATGTAATAGCACAGTTTTTTAATGGAATAACACCATTTTCAACAGGTGGACAACCAATGGAAATATATATGTTAACAGAACATGATATAAAGGGATCTAAAGCCACTAACTATATACTTCAAAACTTTGTATTCTATCAAATAGCACTAGTAATATTTGGAATACTTGCAGTAATATTTAATACAGTATTTAAACTATTTCCAAAAGTAAATGCAATAAGAGAACTTGTTGGAGTAGGATTCTTTATAAATACATTAGTTGCAGTCGTAATACTTATAATATCACTTTCAAAAACAGTTACAAATAAAATAATTGACTGGATAATTAATATACTTTATAAAATTCATATAGTAAAACATAAAGAAAAACAACTTAAAGCATGGCATAAAAAATGTGATGAATTTAATGAATGTGCTGATGAATTAAAGAAAAGAAAAGGGCTTTTCGTAATGGGAGTTATACTAAACTTTTTAGGACTTGTTTGTCTTTATATAACACCATTATTTATTGTTTATGCATTAGGAGATTTTAAAAGTCTTAATGTAATTTCCACACTAACATCATCAGCATACGTTATGGTAATGTCAGCATTTGTTCCAATTCCAGGAGCATCAGGAGGAGTAGAGTATGGATTTACCCAGTTCTTTGGGAACTTCTTAGGAGAAACAGTTACAAAAACAGCATTGTTACTATGGAGATTTATAACGTATTATTTAGGACTAATAGTAGGTGCAGTTGTATTTAATATAGATGCAAAAGAAGGTGAAGAAAAGTGAGAGTAGGAATATTTACAGATAGTTATCCTCCAAGAATAAATGGAGTTGCAACTAGTGCAGCAATACTTAAAAAAGCACTAGAAGAATTAGGACATGAAGTATATGTTGTAACAGTTGGAAACGATAACAAAACATATAGTTATGATGAAAAAGAAAAAGTGTATTATATTCCAGGATTTAAATATGGAATATATGACTTTCGTGCCGCTCCAGTATACCCAGCACTTGCAGTTAAAAAAATAAGAAGTTGGCACCTAGACATAATACATTCACAAACAGAAATGAGTATGGGAATATTTGCAAGATTTTTAGCAAGACAATATGGAATACCACTAGTACACACATATCACACAATGTATAAAGACTATACATATTATGTTTCAAAAAATTTAAAATACTTCGATATGGGATTAAAAAAAGCAGTTGCATACTTTAGCAAATTTTATTGTGATAATACTGCAAATGCATTTATCGTTCCAACAATAAAAATATATAAATTATTTAGAGAAGAATATCACTATGATAAAGACATATACATAGTTCCAACAGGAATAGATGTAACTCCATTTTTGTCAAAAAGCATTAATAAGAAAAAAGTAGAGTCATTAAGAAAGAAACTTGGATATAAGAAAAATGACTTTGTACTAATATTTGCAGGGAGAACAGCACAAGAAAAAAACATAGAATTCTTACTAAGTGTAATGAATAAAGAAAAAGATAAAAAAATAAAACTTTTAATTGTAGGATATGGTCCAGATCTTGAAAAATATAAAGAACTAGCACACGAACTAGATGTAGAAGATAAAGTTAAATTTACTGGCCGTGTAGAATGGACTGATATGCCATACTACTACCATCTAGCAGATGCATCAATAACAGCATCAAAAACAGAAACACAAGGGCTTACAGTAATAGAAGGTATGGCTGCAGGACTTCCAGCTCTATGTATGAATGATGATGCATTTAGAACAATGGTTGTTGATGGACTAAATGGAATGTTTTTTGAGACAGAATCAGAATGCTTAAGAGAAATAGAAGATCTTGCAAGCAGCAAACTAAAATGTGAAAGCATGTCTCGTCAAGCAGTAGTAACAGCAAAAAAATTCTCACCAGAAGACTTTGCAAAAAGTGTACTTGTTGTATATGATGCTGCAATAGAAAACTATAATAAAACAAGGAAAAGAGACATACCAGGATTAATAGTAGATTTAATAAAAGAAAAAAGGGAGAAAAAGAATGAGAAAGATGATAGTACTGAACCTAAAGAGTAACTTAACTTTAGATGAATATAAAGAGTATTTAAAAAAATTACAAAATGTAAAATACCCCTTTGTTCTAGCTCCTTCATACCCATATCTTGCCTTAACAAAAGACTTTACTCTAGCATCACAAAATATATCACCATTTAAAATGGGATCATATACAGGAGAAGTATCAGGAGAAATGCTTAAAAGCCTAAATGTTAAATATGCAATAATAGGTCATTCAGAAAGAATAAAATACTTTAATGAAAATGGAAAAATTTTAAGAGAGAAAATTAAAAGATGTCTAGAAAATGATATAACTCCAATTTTATGTATGAGTGAAACATTTGATGTAACAAAAGGAGTATCAAATAATATAGTGCAAAAACTAAATAATGTTATAGGACGCCTTTCAAAAAGTGAAAGAGAAAAAGTAATAATAGCATATGAACCATACTGGGCAGTTGGTACAAACAAAATGCCAACACAAGAGTGTTTAAATAAAATATTTGGAAAGATAAAAGAAAACTTTAAAGAAAATAAAGTCTTATATGGAGGATCTGTAAACCTAGAAACAATAGATACCCTAAAGAAAATTACATTAATAGATGGATATTTAATAGGCTCATTAAGTCTAGATATAAATGAACTATGTAAACTTTTAGAAAAAATTTAATGTTTCGACAAAACTTGTCAAAAAAACCCCTTAAAAAAATTAGAAAAATGTAATATAATGAAGATGCGTGGTAGATTTTGAAAGGAGAAAAATGAAAACAAGAATACTAATGATTGATGATAATGTTTCATTAATCAAAATGGTTAAGGAGTATTTTGAGAAGCACGCAGTAAATAATATTGAAGTTACATTAGAAGCTCATGATGGCGAGAAAGGACTTAAAATGATTGAAGAGCATAAAGATGAATACGACATAATAGTACTTGATATAGTTATGCCAAGAAAAGGTGGAAAAGAAGTCCTTAAAGAAATGAGAAAGAAAGGAATAAACAAGAGCGTAATTGTACTTACATCATATAATAGTGATACAATGATAAGAGCAACATCAGAACTTGGAATATCTTATTTCTTACTTAAACCATTTGAACTAAAAGAGCTTGAAGAAGTAGTATTAAATGTAGTAAATGATGAAAAAAGATCCGGTACAAAGATAGATCTTTATCATAGTAATATACAAGTATCTGTTACAAAAATATTACATGAACTTGGAGTACCGTCACATATAAAAGGTTATCAGTATATAAGAGAAGGAATAATGATGGTATTTGACGATCCAAGTCTAGTTGGAGGAATAACAAAAGAATTATATCCAGATGTTGCTAAAAAATATAAAACAACAGTGTCTCGCGTTGAAAGAGCAATAAGACATGCAATAGAAGTAAGCTGGAATAGAGGTAACTGGGATACAATGGAAGACATATTTGGAAATAGCATAGATATAGATAAAGCTAAACCAACAAACTCAGAATTCATTGTAACAGTAGCAGATAAATTAAGATTAGAATATCATAAAAGCCTAGTATAAAAACTAAGCTTTTTTATTTGATAAAAATTGCTAGTTATTTATTATGTTAAACAAGAAAACTAAGACATATTATAAAATGAAATGAGTGATAATATGAGAAAGATAAAAATTATAGGACCTTTAAAATGTTTAGAATATAAATTAATCATATATAAGTGTAACTCTATAAAAGAAATAAAAACAATAAAAAATGGTTATGAATTAGAAAACTTTAATGAAAATACAGAAATAGCATTAGTACCTCTTTATGATGAAATATATCCTAAATATATAATGAAGAATCCATGTAGTGATAATCTTATCTTTTATTACTACTTATTTCCTGTATCAAAATTTACGTTAACGGATAGATACTATGGTTTAAAATTGAAAGGAGAAATAAACATGGCAAAATATAATATTAACATTACAAATGGTACTGGAGAAAAAGGAGTTTTAAAAGGCACATATACAGTTACTGGAGCATCAAACGGATACGATGCATCAACACTTACTCCAACAAACATAACAGTAACAGATGAAGCAGGAACATTTAACTTTACAATCGCTGCAACTGGTACACTAACACTTAAAGTAACAGAAGATGGAGAGTCCTCTGGAACAGCAATTGTTGGAGCTAAATTCATAAGATGTGATAGTGAAGGAAATACTTATGGTAATGAAATAACAACAAATGAAAGTGGAGAAGCAGTATTTAACAATGTTCCATTTGGAGATGGTGCTCCAGCAGTATACTACAAACAAACATCAAGTGATGGAAACCATAACTTTAGTGATGCACTGCAAAACACTACATTGAGTGCAACTACTGAAACAGTAAATGTAACAAATGCTTTACCCGCAACTCAAACATTAAACCTAACAGATGCAAATTACACTAACTTACCAGTAACAGGAACAATTGATCTAGACTAAAAAAATAGAGCACACGCTCTATTTTACTTTGCTGTCAACATTATTGTTTGTTAAATCTTTATATCCTTTAACTGTAATTAATAAATCAGCATCAATATTTTCAATATCTTTTTCTATTTCTTCATTCGACTTTCTAACAACATTGCCATTATCATCTATCTTAGTTGTAATAATGTCATATTTAAATCCAGTACCTTCACTTGTTCCAGCAAAATGGAACCCCTGAGGAAGCTCTACATCATATCTTTTATCAAAAAGTACCTTAACAGGATTACCTCTATTATATCTTCTAACTATTAGATCGCCATCATTATCTTCTTTTATTACTTGTATCTCAGGATTTCCTTCATTCATTTCAAAATCATATCTTTCTTTAGACATAACTTCATCTTTGTAGTAGCTATCCTTAACATCACTTCCATTAGAAGCTTCTACTACATGATATCCTTTCTCATTTAAAACTTTAATCGCTTCATTAAATAACTCATTTCCTTTTTCCATTTTTTCCTTCAGTCTCTTTCTTTAAATCATTTTTTACTTGATAATTCTTATCCTTATCAAATGTCTTATAAAGTGCATAATGAAATCTATCAAGTATTAAATTAAATTCACCAATATATTCTCTTGGTACTACATTAAAACCAAGTTTAGCCTCATTTAAATGCTTATAAGGATTCTTTTTTGTAAAGTTACCTGATATTGCATTCATATTAAAATATTTAATGCCTCTATTTTGCAAATCATCAATTATAAACCATTTTATTAAATAATTTGCATCTAAATGACCTAAATTCTTATTGTACCCATCAGCAATCATGTATGATGTACCCTCATATTCAACAGTTAAACATCCTGCAATTAAAAGTCCCTTAGGATGATCTCTTAAAAGATCTGTTGCAAGTACCAAATCAGCTTTATAAACATCTAAAAGTCTATCAGAATCCATCTTCTTATTAAGTATCTTAGTCTTCTTAGTACTGTCTTTTCCAAGCTTCATACTCTGAATTCTTTTAGCATAATTATTGTTTATCTCTTCTTCTCTTTCAAATCTCTTTTTAGCTTCAATAACAAATGAATCAGTATTTAAAAGTGCATAATAAAGCTTACTATTATTAAAATTCTTAACAATCTCTTCCAAATACTTCTTGCTGTAAATGCCTTTATCTTTAACAAACTCATAAAGCTCATTTACATTTTTGTTGCTATCAACAACAACTGTTATTCCACATCCAGATGCTCTTCGAAGTTTATGCTTTATATTTTTATCTAGCTTTCTAAATATAGTACCAGTATCTTTATCTATTACTTTAATCGCTTCAAACCTAGGATGCTCTTTCTCAAAATAAAGTCTCTTCTTTTCAAAGATAAAACCAGCAGATTTTATATTTATCATTATATTATTAATATCTTTATTAATATCAATAGTCTTACCATTTTTATCCCTTATAGTCGCAGGTATAAAAGGATCCATTCTAAATATCATAAATCCTTGTCTTTTAAAAAGTCTTTTTATCTTTCTGCCAAGTTCAATAGTTTTTTCCTTATCAGTATAATCAAAAAGTATTCCACGTGGAGCATATGCAATTTTCTTGCCCATGTATATTTCCTTATAAACAATAAGAGATGCACCAATAAGTTCATCATTATCTTTTATTCCAATATAATGCACATTAAAACCCATGGCTTTCATTACATTGCCATACGAAACTGTCTGATAGTAAGATTTGTATTCATGATTTCTTGCAAAAGCTTCAAAATCAACTGGGTTTAATGTAATTATTTGCATATCTATTCTCCTTTACGTTTTAATTATAGCATTTAATGGTTCTTTTCTCAATAATTTAGTGTATAATATAAGGTGATTGGATGTGATTTTATGTTTAAAGATAAAAAAATATTAATACTTGGAATGGCAAGATCTGGATATGCTGCAGCATCATTTCTTGCAAAAAGAGGAAATACTGTCATACTAAATGATGGAGGCCCTATAGAAAAACAAGATAAAGATAAAATTGATGAATTAGAAAAATTAGGTGTAAAGTTAGTGTTTGGAAATCATCCAGATGACTTACTTGATAAAACATTTGATTATGTAATTAAAAATCCTGGAATTAGAAATGATCATAAAATGATAAAGCAAGCTGAAAGCTTAGGAATAGAAGTTATTAACGAAGCTGAAATGGCATATGAACTATTACCAAAAGATGTAACGTTAATAGGAATTACTGGAACAAATGGTAAGACAACGACAACAACCCTTACATACAATATACTTCATGATTATTATAAAGAAAGAGTACACCTAGCAGGTAACATTGGATATCCACTAGTATCTATTCTAGATGATTTAAAGAAAAATGACATAATAGTTATGGAAGTAAGTTGTCAGCAGAGTGTTAACTTTAAAAAGTTCCATCCACATGTTGCACTGCTTACAAACTTTTCAGAAGCACACTTAGACTTCTTTGAAAATTCATATGATAAATATATGGATACAAAATGTAAAATGTTTAAAAATCAAGAAAAAGATGACATTGCAATTATAAATCATGATAACAGTAATGCTATGAATAAACTAAAAGATATTAAAAGCAAAAAGAAATATTTTTCAAGCAGTGAAGTGCTTGATGGATGCTATTTAAAAAATGATGCAATATATTATTATGACGATAAAGTAATGAATATTAGTGATGTTAAAATACCAGGTAAGCATAACCTAGAAAATATAATGGGTGCTATAATGATATCAAAAGAGTTTGATGTACCAAATGAAAGCATAGAAAGAACTGTAAGCAATTTTAAAGGAGTAGAACATCGTCTAGAGTATGTTGATACTAAAAAAGGTGTAAGATTCTATAATGACACTGAAGCAACTAACATAAAATGCACGCAGATTGCCTTATCATCATTTGAAAGTCCAACAATAATTATATTAGGAGGACTAGAACGTGGTCAAAACTTTAATGATTTAATACCATATAGTTCTAATATAAAAGCAGTTGTGGGAATTGGCGAGTGCCGCGAAAGAGTAAGAGACTTTGGAAAAAAAATAAATAAGCCAACTTACATTTTCGAACATTTAAAAGATAGCTTTCCTAAAATTTGTGATATAATGAAAGAGAAAGATGTTGTTTTGCTTTCCCCTGGCTCAGCATCTTGGGATCAATATAAAGAATGTGAAATAAGGGGACAAGAATTTAAAGATTTAGTAAAGGAGATAAAGTAATATGAAAATTAAAAATATTGTAGGAAGAGAAATATTAGATTCAAGAGGTAATCCAACAGTTGAGGTTGATTGTTATCTAGAAGATGGAACAATGGGACGTGCTGGAGTTCCAAGTGGAGCATCAACAGGATCTAGAGAGGCACTTGAATTAAGAGATGGCGATAAGAAAAGATTCATGGGAAAAGGCGTATTAAAGGCAGTTGCAAATATAAATGGTCCACTAAAAGATTTAGTTGTAGGAATGGATGCATACGATCAAGAAAAAGTAGACTATGCAATGATAAACTTAGATGGAACACCAAACAAAAGTAAACTAGGAGCAAATGCGATACTAGGTGTATCACTAGCAGTACTAAAAGCTGCAGCAAAGTCTAAAGGGCTCCCACTATATAAATATGTAGGAGATGGAAAAACACTTCCAAGACCAATGATGAATATAATAAACGGTGGAGCACATGCAGATAACTCACTAGACTTCCAAGAGTACATGATAATACCAATGAAAGATAATATTCATGATAATGTAAGAATAGGATCAGAAGTATTCCATAACCTAAAAGATATATTAAAAGAAAAAGGTTATGCAACATCAGTTGGAGATGAAGGCGGATTTGCACCAAACCTTAAAAACAACAAAGAAGGATTTGAACTAATAACAGAAGCTGTTAAAAAAGCTGGATATGAACCAGGAAAAGATGTATGCTATGCAATGGATGTTGCAGCATCAGAATTCTATGAAGATGGAATATATAACCTTAAAGGAGAAGGCAAGAAACTAACAACAGATGAGCTTATTGAATACTATAAAGAACTAGTAAACACCTATCCAATAATTTCTATTGAAGACCCAATATATGAAAATGACTTTGAATCATTTGCAAAAGTAACTAAAGAACTAGAAGGTACACAAATAGTTGGTGATGATTTATTCGTAACAAACAAGAAATACCTAGAAAAGGGAATAGAGATGAAAGCCGCTAATGCAATACTTGTTAAAATAAATCAAATAGGAACAATTACAGAAACAATAGAGACAGTAAATCTAGCTAAGAAAAATGGTTATAAAACAATTATCTCTCATAGAAGTGGAGAAACAGAAGATTCATCTATCGCAGACTTAGCAGTAGGACTAGATGCAGGACAAATTAAAACAGGATCTATGTCTAGAACAGATAGAATGTGTAAGTATAATGAGTTACTAAGAATAGAAGAAGAACTAAATAAGTAATTAAAGGAGCATCTTATGGAAAAACTATCAGCAGGATATTTTAAAAATTTAGATGAATTAGTAGAAGAACTTACAAAATTAAAGAGTGAAGGAAAAGAAGTTTATACTGAAATAAACGGGCATAAACTATACTCATCTAATATCACAGAAGATAGAGCATATAAAGAAATATATGGTATGACAAAAGATGAGTTTAGAAGAAAAGAAGAATTCTCACTTGATTTAATGGGACAATTAGAAGAAGACATACGTATAGCAAAAACCCTTGCAAAATATAGAATAGAAGCAGGAAAAAATCACATATTCCCAGAAAAACTTGATAATTGGGAAATACTTGTAAATGCATCAGTTACAGATTCATACCATGGAGAAGAAATAGTAGACTCTTTAAAAATAATGAAAGAATTAGATGACAAAGAAAGTATAGATGATATAATAAGTAAATTTAAAAATGAAAATTATAAAGAAAAATTAAGAAAACTAATTAGAAACATAGTTCTTAACTTTTCTAAAGAAGGACCAGAGTTTTATAAAGCAACAACAGAAAAAGAGTTAGTAGAAGAAGAAAAAGAAAAAATAAAAGAAGTAGAAGCACAAAATAAAGAATTAAGCGAAAAAAATAAGGTAGTATTGAAACATAAATAGATTTATGATATACTAACACTAGTTTTTACAAGGGAGGACGCAAGATGGAAACATTTTTAATAATACTTTCAATATTAATAATAATATTAGTACTTTTACAAAGTGGTAAAGCAGAAGGAGCAAGTGAAATTCTTTCTGGAAATTCAGATTTATTTAAAGAAAGAAAAGAAAGAGGATCAGAACTAGTTATCAGCAGACTTACAATGGTACTTGGTTTACTTTTCTTTATAATATGTCTAGTACTTTCATTTTAAGACTTTTATAAGTCTTTTTTTATTTAATAGGAAAGTCATAGAAAATTTTACAAAAATCTTAAATTTTTCTTTTAATATCAATAATTTGTTGATATAATAAGATTAGTTATAAAGGTGGTGATTTACCTGAAAATATATAAAGCTTATAGGTTTAGAATGTATCCTGATGATTGTACTAAATCTAAGCTTAATTCATTTATGGGAACAACTAGATTTATATATAACCACTAGCTTGATTTAAAGAATAAATACTATAATGAGTTAAATATTAATTATAATATTAGTGATATGAAGAAAGATATTAAAAATTTAGAAAATGAATATGATTGG
>ONQM01000001.1 GCA_900319955.1 uncultured Eubacteriales bacterium
CTCTTTGAACTTGTTGTTCCATTACTTATATTTGCAAAGCTTCCTACTATTCTCCATAACTCGTTATTAAATCTTACATAGTTGTTTGGATTTGCACCTATATATCTTAAGTTGTTATCACTTGTACCATCATATACTAAATTTGTTTTATCTATTTTATATAAGTTTGTAATAGTCTCTGTTGCAATCCCAGTTTTTGCATAAAGTGGATTAGCAATTTTAATATTTAAACTATTTTTACTATCAACAGATTTTGTAAATAATGCATTACTACTACCTATTATCCCAATAAAGTTAATTACTGTAAGTACTGAAAACACTGCTATACTTGTTTTTAATATTTTCTTTAATTTTTTATCATTTTTCATACTCTTATACCATCCTATTTTTAATCATAATACTATTATATCATAAATCTCACTGAATAGCTGAAATAATTTATAACTAATAAGTGAGAAAATGTAAACAAGAGGTAATTATGATATGGATAAGAGCAGTGAAAATTATATTTATTATTTAGTTGCTAGAAATTTAAGAAGATTAAGGAAAAGTAAGCATATGACTCAAAGTGAGTTTGCTGAGAAATGTAATTATAGTCCTGGATTTATAATGAATATAGAAAGTGAAAAATATTATCAAACTTTTAGTTTAGGTACTTTATGGACTTTTGCTAAAGTACTTGATGTCGATATAAGAGAATTATTTGAACCACTTGATGATGAGGTCCAAAAAAGAAACTAGTTAGTATCATTAGTTTCTTTTTCTTTTATGGTATTATCTTCTAAATAGTCTTCTTTTACTTCATCTATTTTTTCATCTGGATTATCTAATATTTCATCCCATGGATCTTCTTCATCTACTACTCCTATTTTTACTTTTTGATCTCCAACAAGTTCTATTCCTAA
Source organism: uncultured Eubacteriales bacterium (assembly GCA_900319955.1). Lineage (GTDB taxonomy): Bacteria > Bacillota_I > Bacilli_A > RF39 > UBA660 > UBA2730. The sequence continues at coordinate 906 of ONQM01000001.1, forward strand.
TTCTTTTTCTACTGTATAGTTAATTGTATTTCCACTTATACTTGCATTAGTACATGTTGGACCACTTAAGCATTTAATTATTGCAGATGCATCAGCATTAACATCTTTAATAGTTACTGTTTCATTATAAGTATCAGTATTCTTAGTAACTAGTGTTTCTTTATTATCATTATAACTATACCATATGTTTACATCATATGATCCTGTTATATTTACTTTATCTCCTACTAAATCACCTTTAAAATTATGATTTATAATCCAGCATCCAAGTATAGTTGAAGGTGTATGTTCTAGTTTTATACTATTATTAGTTATAAATTTCTTTTTACCTTTTCCAAGTACTGCACGAGTTACTATTTCTTTATATGACATTTTATCAACTCCTCTATATAATTTATGCATAATATTAAATAAATAGACAAAAAAAGAAGTTAAACTTATTGTTAGCTTCTCAATTATAATAGTCTATTCCGAAAAAACTGCAATTTTACATTTTTTTTAATAGAAGTCTTAAAATAATTCTTCATTAAATAGATTATCAAAGTAATTATTTATTTTATTCTTTATTAAATCTAGACTCCCATTTACTTTATTTAAGTAATAATTATATAAAGTAAAATCATTATAAGTATTTAACTCTTCTACTTTAGTTTCTAACTCTTCTTTTACTTTGCTATCTTTATTTCTTATGTATTCTTTTTGAAGATCTTTTACTTTTTTTATTAGATTGAGTAACTTTTTATTATCTTTTATTTTATCTTTATAATACATAAGTTTTTTATAGTCATTTGATTCTTTTATATAAGTAATTATATTATTAAGGCTTTCTTTTTCTTCTTTAGTTAGCATTTCCATCTAAACTCCATGTTTTAGCTTTTGTTATTTTTACGTTTACTAAGTCTCCTATTTTAATGTTTTTACCTGTAAAGTTAACAAGTTTCATTTCTTTACTATATCCATAGTACCCATCTATTTTTTCATTTTTACCTTCTACTAATACTTCAAGTGTTTGTCCTTCTTCTTTTTTATTATTTTCTAAAAAATATTTATTAACTAATTTATTAAGTATTTGTAATCTTTCTTCTTTTGTTTTTTCATCTACTTGATTTTTAAATTTAGCAGCAGGTGTATTTTCTCTTGGTGAATATATAAATGTATATGCATTATCATAATTACAATGATTTACTACGTCAAGTGTTTCTTGAAAGTCTTCTTCTGTTTCTCCTGGAAAGCCTACAATAATATCTGTTGATATATGGCAATTTGTGATTTTACTTTTCATTTTATCAAAAAGTTTTAGATAGCTTTCTTTTGTATAACGTCTTCCCATACTCTTTAGTACTTTGTCTGATCCTGACTGTAGTGGAAGATGAATAGATGGCATTATATTAGGATACTTTGCAATTGTATCTATCATTTTATCTGTAAAGTTCCATGGATGCGATGTTGTAAATCTAACTCTTGGAATACCAGTTTTTGCAACATCTTCAAGTAGTTCTCCAAATGAATAATCATTGTAAAGATCATGACCATATGCATTAACGTTTTGTCCTAAGAGTGTTACCTCTTTATAACCATCAGATGCTAAAGCTTCTACTTCCCTTAGTATATCTTCTTTTTTTCTAGAATGCTCTCTTCCTCTTGTGTAAGGCACTATACAATATGTACAGAATTTATCACAGCCATAAATAATATTTACATATGCTTTAAAATTGCTTACTCTTCTTACAGGAATATTTTCTATTATTTCATCTGAGAATGTCTTAACATCTATTTCTTGCTTTCCTTCATTTATCGCTCTATCAAGTATTTCTGGTAAATCTGCTATATTATGTGTTCCGAATATAAAGTTTACAAATTTGTATTTTTCTTTTATTTCTTTAATGACTCCTTCTTCTTGTGCCATGCATCCACAAAGACCTATTACTAAATCTTTCTTTTCTTCTTTTAAATGTTTAAATCTTCCAAGCATACCAAATGCTTTATTATGTGCATTTTCTCTTACTGAACATGTATTAAGAAGAACTAAATCTGCATCTTTATATTCTTCTACTTCAGTAAATCCCATTTCTTCGAGTAAAGCTTTTATGTTTTCACTATCATGCTCATTCATTTGACATCCATATGTTTTTAGAAAATATTTTTTACCACTATATTTTAATTTGTAATTTGGATCTAGTTCAAATTTCTTTGTCTTTATTTTATCTTTTTTAAATACATCTTTATAATTAGGTAATTCCATAGTAATCCCCCTATCTCATTTGTAATACTTTAAAATCTTCTTTAGGTGAAAATATTATTTTTTTATTTTTTCCAATTTCATTTTTTAATATGACTCCTCTTTCATTAATATACATATTAATATCTGCTGGAACATTGCAATCAAGCTCCAGTTTATCAAAATATGTTTTTAATTTTCCTATAGGAGTTTCTTTTGTTTCAAGAAAAAGACTTCCATTTAAAGAAAGTTCTTTTATAGTATTTAGTCTTATTTCTTCTTTTAATTTTTCATATTTTTTTATGTTATGTTTGTTAATTTGATAGCATTCATTTGTTTTTCTTATTTTTATATAGTCATTATAATTATTATTTTTAATTCTTATTATGTTTGAATTTCTTATTTTTTTATACCACCAATTTGATACAAATTCTGCTATTTCAATTATTTTTCTATATTCATCCTGCTCCACTAATTTCACCTACTTACAACTATAGCCACGCTCTTCCATAGTTTTTTTTACTTTTTCTTTTGTTTTTTCTTTAATGTTTAATATTTTAAGAAGTTTACTATTACTTTTACTATCTGAAACTAATTTAAAGTTAATATTATTATTTGAAATAGTTGCACTATAGTCAAATCCTTTATTTTTATATGTTTCATCAAGACTTTCTTTATAACTATTTATATATTTTACATATGTTTCATCAAATGTTATTGTACCTTCTTCATAAACTGATGATATTTTATCATTTACAAAGTTAAATGTAATATTTAAGTTATTACTTGATCCAGTATCAGTAACACTTGTTTTACATGATAATTTTTCTTTTTTATCACATCCTGTTACTATAAATAATGTTAGTAGTATTACTAATATAAATTTCTTTTTCATGTTAATCTCCTTACTTATATTAAACACTTTAAGCAACATTTACAATTATATTAAAGTTATATTGTATTGTCAAATTATTTTGATAATGTAATCACTGGTCTTATTCCAATTACAAATCCAGCATTTCTAGCATCTAGAAGTATGCTACTTGCATTTATATCAACTGTCCATGCTAGTTTTCCTGATGCTGTCGTTGACGTATAATAACCAAAGTAGCTTTCATTTTGTATATTATCCCAAAGATATGAACAATTTGATGATGTAAGATCATATGATTTTGCAGCATCAAGTGATGAAAAGTTTGTAACTAGACAAGATGCTGCAACCTCACTTGCCATAGGAAGTCTTGCAGCATAACCTGAATAGTTTATATTATTAAACATGCCTACTTCACTTACATTTGTCCAAGTACTTGTCTTTGGTAAGTGTTTAATTGCATTTAACGGTCCAAGATTTGCATTTTCTATCCCATCTTCTTCAGTTGATGGTTCTGAAAAAGATGCTGAACTATAATCTCTATCCATTATTAAATTTACTCTTCCATCATCTTCTGCATCATTAAGTACATAGAATTTATAAGACTTACCATCACCTAAGTTATTACAATTATATATTGTTCCCTTTTTATAAGGTGATTTACTATTTGTTTTACAAACTTCTTCTTCACTTGATGCATCTTTATATAAATTGCCCTCTTTATGCATCTTTATATTTTCTTCTTCTTTTTGAATATTCTTTTTATCACTTTTATTTACTTCGTAATTTTCTACTTTAAAGAATTTATCATATAAAACAAGTCCACATAAAACTATTATAACTGCTATTAATATCATAATGGTTGCATATGCTGTTTTTATTTTCTTATCATTTTTTTCCATATTCTTTCTCCTACGATACTATTTTATCATATTTTTTTATTTTTTTACTTAACTTCTCTTATTTTACTGTCAAGTATTGAATATAAATATGTATATACTTTTTTATGAGTTAAAGATTCTATATATTTCCTATATCCATTTAATTGATCATCATAGTGTTGGTCATCTATTCCTTTTAGTTTATAGTCAAATATATATAAGACATTATCATATTCTATCATTAAATCTATTATACCATGATATTTTACACTATTTTCCTCATAAATAAATTCATACTCTTTATATATTTTACCGGTTTTTATTTTATTTATGATGTCACTATTTATAAATTTATTTATTTTATCTTTAATATAATCATTTATATTAAATAGTGTAAAGTCAGGATTTTCAAAGTCTATTTCTTCAAGTATTTTATGACACTTTGTACCAAGTTCTAAAAGATTTTTTTCATCTTTAGTTTCTATTTTTAATTCTTCTTTTGAAAAGTGTTTTTCTTCTTCTTTTTTATTATTTAACTTTATTTCTTTTACATCTAGTTTAATATTACTTTTATTTATATTATTTTCTTTTTGACTTATAATATAGTTTTTTGTTAAATTAGGTTCTTTTAATGTTATATATTCTTCTAGATTTCCAAGTATACTATTAAGCATTAAATAAAATGATGAATATTTTGATCTTACTGAATCTGGTACTAATTCACTATAGTTTTCTCCTTCTCCATTTTTCATTACTATTACGATTTTTTCTCTGCTTCTTGTAAGAGCAACATATAAAAGTCTTATTCTTTCCCCAATATCTTCTAATTTTTCTTCTCTATCATAAAGTATTCTTGTTATTAAACTTTTATATCCATAATTAAATATTGGTATCATAAATCCATATTTTCTATCAAATGCTATTTTTCTTCTTGAGTCTTCTCTATTTGCACCATCACTCATTGATCCAAAGTAGCATACTGGAAACTCAAGCCCTTTTGATTTATGAATTGACATTATTTTTACACTATCTATGTCTTCTAGTGTTTTATCATAAGACATTTTATATCCATTTTTTATTGTTTCATCTAAATATTTAAGTACACTATTATTGTTATACTCTTTTTTTTCTAGACTATCTATTACATCAAATAAATAATATATAGATTTTTCTTTTTCATCTATCATTTCTGTTTTTAATATATTATAGTTTATATCAAATACATCAAGCACTTTTAAATAGAATTCTTTTGGTGAAAGATTTATAAAATCATTTTTTAAAGATATTCCTTTATTATATATATCTGTTTCTTTAAAATTATTTTCTTTAAATATTTTTAGTATTTCTTCATCTGTTAAATTACTTAAAAATGATCTTGCAATAGACAAAAATGCATATTTAGTATTTTCATCAAATATGTTATTTGATATATCACTTATAAATTTATAAATATTATGTATAACATATATAAATGGTGTATTATTGATATTTTCTTCTCTATATATTGTTATAGGAATGCCTAAGTATTCAAATATTTTTTTATACAAATCAAAATCTTTTTTCTTTGATAACAATACTACAAAATCTTTATATGATATTTTTCTAAATTTATTTTCATCTTTATCAAATATCATTTTTCCTTCATTTACTCTTTTTTTAATATCATCTGCTATTATAAAGATTTCTTTTTCAGTATTTGTATATTCTTTAGTTTTATCTTCATCATATGTTAATATATCAAGATTATATTCTCCTTCTTTATAATCATTATAAGTAGTGTTACCAAATACTGCTTCTCCATCTTCTTTATAGTTTGATCCTCCTATTTCTTCATTCATGACAAGATCAAATACTTTGTTAATATTATTAAGTACTTCTTCTCTACTTCTAAAGTTTTTATTTAAGTCTATTTTTATTCCACCATCTTTTTTACTATATTTTTTATATTTTTCTCTAAAGATATTAGGATTTGCATTACGAAATCTATAAATAGATTGTTTAACATCTCCTACCATATAAAGATTATTATTTGAAATTAAATCTAATAGTTCTTCTTCTATATCAGATGTATCTTGATATTCATCTACCATTATTTCATCAAATGATTTTTTTACATCTTCTCTTATAGACTCATTTTCTTTTAATAAGTTAATTACCATTATACTAATATCAGAAAAGTCATAAAGAGATTTTTTCTTTCTTTCTTCATCGTAGAATTTATATGTATTTGTTATTATTCTAATTAATGCTTCTGCATCAGGTTTTGTTTTCATAATATCTTCTATCATATATTCTTCTTTAGGATAGTTTGATGTTAGTTTTTCTATTTCTTTTTTTACTGATCCCATATCATCATATATTTTTTTAGCATCTACAGGAAATTTATATGCTTTAAATGATAAGCTTTCAAAGAATGTTTTTATATCACTATATGTTTTTACAGTATTTATATTTTTAAATGCTTCAAGTAATTTATCTAATGTTTTACCACTTAAATGGTTTTCTAATTCTTCTAGAAGGCTTTTGTATTTTTTAAATAAATCATATACAAGACTTATGTATTTGTCTTTATATTTAGTTAAATTTTCTATATTATAAAATGCACTTATATAACTTTTTAAATATTCATCTCTATCTGACATTAAATCAAGTTTAGAAAGTATATTTAGTACATTACCTTTAAAATCATCATCACCTTTTAAAGACATATTTGTAATTAAGTTTTCAAAGTCTTTTAAGTCTTTTTGATATTCTATATCAAGTGCTTTATCAAGTGATTTTCTTTTAATTATATCTAGAAGTGTACTATCACATATTTCTATATTATTGCTTATATTTAATGCATAATGATATTTTTTTAATAAACTTAATGAGAAACTATCAAATGTTGTTATATATGCTTCATCTACATATTTAGCTTCTTCTAAAAAGTTATTTTCTATTAGGACTTTTCTTACTCTATCTTTCATTTCTTTTGCAGCATCTTTTGTAAATGTTAAAAGAAGAAGTCTTTTTACAGTAAAACCATCTGATACTTTTCTTAAAACTCTTTTTGAAAGTACTGCTGTCTTACCAGATCCTGCTCCTGCTGAAACTAATATGTTTGTATGTGGTTCTATTTCAACTGCAAGAGCCTGTTCTTTAGTTAGTGCCATCTTCCTCACCTCCTAGAAAATCTAAGTTTTGTATGTCTTGTAATATTCTATAATCTTTTTCTTCTTTATAGCATATATCTTTATAATTACACTTATTGCAAGCATCAACTTTTTTGCCTATTCTTACTGGACTTATTTTAAAGTCTCTTAAAAGTATATTTTTAAAAGTGTTATGTACTAAATCTTCTGTATATTTATAAAGATTTTTTACTTCATCTTCATTAAGTACTCTTGCATAACGACCAAATGATCCATCTTTCTTTATAGACATTCCTTTTATTAGTTTACTATTTTCATATGTTTTATCAAACATATATACCTCTTCTTTATCATTAACCGAATATCCTTGGTATTTTAAATTATCTCTTAATTCTTCTTTATAATCTTTATTTTCTTCTTTTTTATCATTCATAATAACACTTTCAAAATACATTCCATTAAATACAGGACTTTCAAATATATTTCCTTTTATTATTAGATAAAGATATGTTGCTAGCTGGGAAGAAAGACCATATCTCATATAGTAAAGATTTGGATCAAATGATCCTGTTTTATAATCAATTACATCAAAATATGTTTTATTAAGCTCTTTATGATAAAGTATTTTGTCTATCTTACCTTCAAATATAAGCTTTGGTAAGTTTTCTTTATAAAGTAGTGTTATTTTCTTTTCAAACATTCTATTATGAAACATTGTATAAGAATCATTTTCTTTTATTATTTCTATTTCATCTTTTATTATTCTTTTTAGTTTTTTTAGAAAGAATCTATCTTTCGTATCAAGCGTATATTTTTTTAATCCTTCATTAAAGATGCAATCAATATCAAAATTATCATCATATGAATGTTCTAAAATGTAATGAAATAAATTACCAATTATTGATGCAAATGTTTCTTCAAATGGATTTACTTTAAGAATATAATTTACATAGTATTCAAATGGACATGAATTATATGCATTCATACTTGTATATGATAGTTTTATTTCATTTACATATTTATTAAATTGATTTTCGCATATTTTTTTATAATCATGACTATATGTGTTATATATTTGTGAATAATTATTACTAAGTATATCTAATTCTTTATCATAAATATTATATCTGTAAAGATTATCTATTTCTTTATTAAATCTTCTTTCATTAGCTTTGTTACTTAATTCTAAATTATTTGTATATTTTTCTTTATTCATATTAAGTTCTTTTATTAAAGGTGAATCATAAAACTTATCTTTATATGTTGCTTCTTTTAAACTAATATATATATTAGGTATATTTGTTATATAGTTAATTGCATACTTTTTTTCTCTTTCATTTTTATATGTTGTATTATATAAATTTTCTTTAATAGAATCATTTATAAACATATCATCTTTATATGTTTTGGGAATAGATCCATAATTAAATCCTAATAAGAAAACATAATCTTTACTAGTGAAGCTTCTATCAAATAGATTACATATTTTTACACTTTCAGTATATTTATCTCTTATATCAACATCTTTTATTATGCTTCTTAATATTTTTTCATAAGATTCATCTTTATCTAAATAACTAATACTATTTACTTTATTAATGAATTTCTTTAATATTTTAGAATTATTTTCATTTATTTTAGGTAGTTCATCATTTTCTAAATAGTTATTTACAAAACTATAACTATTTAAATTAACTGTTTCTTTTAAATCTACATTTATGTTATATAGTTTAAATATGTTTCTAATTGGAAGATAGTAATTATTATCATAGTTTACTAAATAAATGTTGTTAAGTGAAACACCTTTTTCTTTTAATATGCATATTTGTTGAGCGACAAATTCTACTTCATCATCTATTTCTCTAAATTTGTAATATGATAGATTTTTTTCTTTTCTAGCTGGTCTTCTTACTTCCGCATTTAATTTTTTAAATAAATCATCCATATATTTTTCTATTATAGGATAGTCTATCACAATTATTTTTTTATCACTTATATATTTTTTAAAGTAATTATTAAATTCTAAAAGATTATTTTCTATAAGTTCTCTTTTTAAATTACTTAAGAATATCAATTTATCTTCTTCATACTCTTTATTTTCATCTATTGTATATAATGATTCAATATACTCTTTTGAAACATCTACATCATATTTATATTTATTATAAAGATAACTTATCGCTCTATAATCATATGAAAAGAAATAATTTGACTTAAACTCATTAATATCCATAAATTTATAATTATGAAGTTCTTTATTTTTATTTAATTTTTCAAGTATATTTATTTTTTCATCATTTGTACATATTATTAAAGTATTCATTTAATCACCATCTTTATAATTATTTTATCACAGAAATAAAAGTAGAAAAACATTATTTCTACTTTTATTCTAAACTATTTAAGTAATTATTAAATTCTTTAAAAGTTAATCCTTCTTTAGAATCAAAATATTCTGTTTAATTTTCCATATGATATACTTTAGAATCTTTAAAATATAGAATAAAGCATTGCATATGTTCTTCTTCATCTAAATTGTTAAAGTCATTGTTTTCATATATTCTTGTTGAATACATTTTTTTATATTTAATTCATTAAGTAAAATATGTTCTAAAATTTTTTAGAGTATTTATGTGAATGTTTCTTTCATAATCTAAATATCCATATTTTATATATTTAATCATAATTATTTCTTAGGTTTAATTACTTCTTCACCACCCATATATTTTTGAAGAACTTTAGGAATTTTTACTGATCCATCTTCTTGATAATTATTTTCAACAACAGCGATTAGACCACGTGGTGATGCAACAACTGTATTGTTAAGTGTATCGACAAAGTAGTTGCCATTTTCCCCTTTTGCTCTAATGCCTAATCTTCTAGCTTGTGCATCTCCAAGCGTTGAGCATGATCCAACTTCAAAGTATTTCTTTTGTCTAGGACTCCAAGCTTCAACATCACATGATTTAACTTTTAAGTCTGCTAAATCGCCACTACAACATTCAAGTGTTCTTACTGGTACATCTAGGCTTCTAAAGAAATCAACTGTGTATTTCCACATCTTATTGTACCATTCCATTCGTTCTTCTTTTTTGCAAAGGACAACCATTTCCTGTTTTTCAAACTGATGAACTCTATATAATCCTCTTTCTTCTAGTCCATGTGATCCTCCTTCTTTTCTAAAGCATGGCGAATAACTTGTAAGTGTTATAGGTAAATCTTCTTCTTTTACTATTTGCCCTTTAAATTTGCCTATCATAGAATGCTCTGATGTTCCAATTAAGTATAGATCTTCTCCTTCTATTTTATACATCATTTCTTGCATTTCTGGAAACGACATAACACCTTTAACAACATCTCCATGTATCATGAATGGAGGTACTGCATAAGTAAAACCTTTATCAATCATAAAGTCTCTTGCATATGCTAGCATAGCTTCATGAAGACGAGCGATATCTCCTAAAAGATAATAGAATCCTTCTCCACTAGTCCTACCAGCAGATGCTTTATCCATTCCACCAAGTCTTTCTATTATATCAGCATGATATGGTATTTCATATGGTGGTACATATGGATTTCCAAATTTTTCTATTTCAACATTATGTGTGTCATCTTCTCCTATTGGAACAGATGGATCCATAATATTTGGAATTACCATCATTATTTCATTTATTCTTTTATTGTATTTTTCTTCTTCTTCTTCAAGCTCTTCTATTTTCTTTGAAAGTTCTCCTACTTCTTTCTTTGTTTTTTCAGCATCTTCCTTTTTACCTTCTTTCATAAGCTTTCCAATTTCTTCTGAAAGTTTTTTCTTCTTGCTTCTTAATTCATCGCCTTCTGTTTTTGCTTTACGTGTCTTTTCATCTAAATCTTTTACTTCATCAACAAGTGGAAGTTTTTCATCTTGAAATTTTTTCTTAATATTTTCCTTTACTAAATCTTCATTTTCTCTAATTAATTTAATATCTATCATAATAATTTCTCCTTTATTTTTTATCTATTTCTACTTCTTCAAATCTATATTTTTGTTTTGAATTTGGATATTTTTCTTTATCTACTTCTGAAAGAAACATATCTTTTGGCCTAACGTATAGTCTATTATTACCATATAATGCTCTATATACTACCATTTCTTCTCCAGTTTCCGAGTGATATGCAGTATCAAGAACTAAATACAAATTTCCTTTAAAATGTTTATAAATGTGATTAATAAGTAATTTTCTCATATTTTCCTCCAACAAAAAAGGAAAGTGCCTAAGGAGTGCATGGTGCACGGTACCATCCTTTTATACTTTTTTTCTTTAACGGCTTTGCCGGGATATAATCCATCTCCAAGATCAGACTCAAAATAACTTTTTAAAACTATTTGCACCAACCATAGTCTCTCTTAATTAAAAATGTTATTTCGTAATCTCTTCATTGACTTTATATACTTAGTATAATTTTTTTTTAATAATTTTACAAGCATAAAATAATATTTTTTGAATAAATTTAACTTGAAAGGACTGAATTTATGGAAATATTAAAGATTTCATCAAAATCAAATGTTAAAAAAGTTGCAGGTGCTCTTGCAAATATTATTAGAAGAGATAATGAAGTGGAAGCTCAAACTATTGGTGCAGGGTCTTTAAATACATTAGTTAAATCTGTTATTGTTGCTAGAGGCTACCTTGCTCCATCTGATATTGACCTTTATATGGTACCATCATTTACTGATATAAAAATAAATGATGATGAAAAAACTGCAATTAAGATTATTGTGAAAGCTAGAGAAAAATAAAGATATGAGCTTAACTCATATCTTTTTATTTTTATCTTGGAATATTTACTGAATCAATACTTGTAAGTCCTGATGGATTTGCAGGATTTGTTGCTGTTTGAATTACTGGTTCAGATGCTTGCTGCTGCACATTTTGTTGTGGTACTGCTGTTACAACTGGCTGAGGTGCAGGCTGTACGGTTTGCTCTGGAGTAATATTTACAGCACTTACATTATTATTAACTGCTGCAGCATTTGCTGCATTAAAGTTATTTGCATTATTTGCATTATTTGCAGTTATTTCACTTATTGGAATATTTTGTGTTGATTCAAGTGGATTTGCACCACCATATATTTCATGCTTTACTTCTTCTTTTGGTGTTTCATTAATTACTGGACTTGCTCCACCATATATTTGAACATTAGGTGTTGCTGGTACATCTTGTACAGTATTAACTGCAACAGGTGTTTCTTGAATAGTAGGTGTTATAACTGGTTCAGGAACTACTTGCTGCATGGCTTGTGTATCTTGCATTTCAGGAACTACTTGTTCAACTGATGGAACAGTTGAAACAGCAGGTGTTTCAGGAATATTTACAGTATCAATTGTTGGTATCACAGGAGTAGCTGGCTCTTGAGGTTCATTCTGCACATTTGTATCTTGCATTTGAACTGCTGGATTTGATGCATTATCTGCAACTGGTGTTTGAACTGTATTTGTAACAGTTGTAACATCTGGTATTTCTACACTTGGAACACTATTTGGTGTTGCAGAATAAATATTTGTAGGTTCACCATTCGTTTCTGAAACATTTTGAGTAGCATCAATATATGGAGATACTGGTACATCTTGAGAAACACCTGGAACTGATACATTTATAGAATCTGCATTTGTTGCAACAGGACTTGGTATATTTGTAATATCAGGAACTGTATTATTTACACTTGTATTTGTTTCTCCTGGAATTGATGCATAAACATTTGTACCTGGAACTTCTACAGTAGCAGGATTAGCTGGATCTGCAGGTATTTCTGTCTTAGGAATATTTGCAGCTTTCTCACTTTCATCTTTTGTGGTATTAGGTTCACCTTTTTCTCTCTTTTTATCTTTTAAACTTGTAATAATAAATATCACTAATGCTATTAAAAGTAGTAGCACACCAACTGTAATTAAAATACCTGGTACAGTTTTAAACCAATCTAATGAAAACATAAAATCATTTCTCCCATCTTTATTCTATACTCTATTAGTATAATAGCAAAAAAAAAGAACTTTTGCAACAAATTTTGCAAGTAAATTCATTTTTCTAAGTAATCTGCACCCTTAAATGGCTCTTCAAAAAGTAAATTTTTAAAGTTTTGCTGTCTTAAAACTTCATATATTACAATGGCAACTGAGTTTGATAAATTAAGTGCTCTAACATTACCACTCATTGGTATTCTCATACAATGTTCCAAGTCTTTCTTTAATATTTCTTTTGGTATTCCAGTTGACTCTTTTCCAAATATAAAATACATGTTTTCTCCATTTGTATTACTATAATCAAAGCTTGTGTGAGGTTTTCTTCCATATCTGGTAAAATAATAATACGTGCCTTTATTTTTTGATTTAAAATCATCAAAGTTATCGTAAACATAATATTTTAGTTTATCTATGTAGTTTACACCACTTCTTTTAAGATGAGCATCATCAAGTGTAAACCCAAGTGGTTTAATTAAGTGTAAAGTAGTGTTTGTTGCAACACATGTTCTCATAATATTTCCAGTATTGCCTGGTATTTCTGGTTCAAATAAAACTATGTTATTCATGATTTGCCTCTAATAATTTTCTATACTTTTAATATGATTAACTTTAATAAACTCTTCTGCATCATTTACTGTTAAATGTTTCTTACTATTACCCTCAATTAATCCTGTTACTTTTCCATCAGTAAATGTTACAAGTGCTGGAAATCCTTCTGTTAATTTAACTTTATACTTATAACTTATATTGAAATTATTTACAAATGCACTTATATCATAATTAGATAAGTTTACGTAAATAATTTTTTCTTGTAATCCATCTTTTGTAACTAACTTTTTAAAACTCTTTTCAAAGTTTCTACAGTTATCACTTTCTGATGTACACATATAAAAAGTACTTGTAGGATTTTCCATTAAAACATGATCAAAGTCTGCTGCAGTTATTTCAAATGAAAGTGTTCCACGTATTACTGGAGTTTCTTTTTTATAATCATTATATACTTTGTACCAACTTCCAATATATATTATTACAAGTATTGTTGCACATATAATAATACCTAAAATAAAATAATTTCTTACAAGTTTCTTTTTCAATTTAGTCACCACTTTCTATATTTCATTTTAGCATAAATCTCTTAATAAGTCACTCTAAATTATATCTAATATTACAGTTTACATTATTTACACATGTTTCTTCATAATTATAAATATATGTTAAACCATTTATATATATTACTTTAAATCTTAGTTTATTTATGTTTTCTAAAGTATATTCTTTTTTCTCTTTTATATTCAAAATATTATCTTTTATTGTCATTACTTTAACTCTTTCTTTTCCTAGTACTTCTACATTTGGATAAAACTTAAATTTATTATAAAAATTATTTATTAAGTTATTACATTCAACCTCTTTTAGCTCAGGGCTTAGTGTTACACAAGTATATCCTAATTGTTCTAAGAAATATACAGTATAAATATTAAATACATTAAATGAATAGTCTGCTATAGAATTATTCGGATAACCAAAGTAGTTTCTAACAGTTCCTTTTAAATTATCATTTTTAAATTTACATCTTTCTTCTATATAGTATATGTTATATTTATCTTTATATTTATTAAATAAATTATAGTCATATGTGTAAAATCTATCAAAGTCTTTAGTTAAATCATTTAAATTATTAGTTACTAGTGTTTTATAGTGTGCTATAGGGATTTCTAATTTATCAAACTTAATTTCTTTTCTTATATTTCTTTCTATTTTAAGTATGCTTTCTTCATAATTTTTAATAGATTCTCTTCTTAGATTATTTAAGTAAGATAGTGGTACAAATATATTATCATCTATATCACATTTAAAACTTTCTATATAGTAAGGTGTATCTCCAAGTTTGCTTATTTTAGAATAAATATCTTCTTTAGTTGTACTTCTATTTAATGCTCTATCTACTTTTTCTCCATATGTTTTAATACCATTAATATCAATTAATAATTTTTCTCCAGCAATTGCTTTTACATATATATTAATTGGTACTTTTTTATCTACAAAGTTTAATATTTTTCTCTTTAAATAAAGACTACTTGTTAAAAATACTTTATCACTTTTTTTAGTTTTAAATGTATTTTTTATAAAACATTTTCCATATATTTCATTTACTAAATTTAATTTATCATCATATAAGTAGTTAACTGTTAAGCCATGATTTCCTATTCTTATACCATCACCTTGTCTTATGTGTTTTACATTAAGTTCTATATATTTATTATTTATATTAGTAACTTTTCCTATTTCTAATCCAATATGACTAGATGACTTTCCATTAATAATATTTTCATTAAATAAGTGACCTTCTGTAAAGCTTCTATTAAAAAGTATTTTTAATATATCTACATCTTTAGAGTTTTTCTTTTTACCATCAATTAGATTTCTATAAAATTTAGTTACAAAATATACATATTCAGGGCTTTTCATTCTTCCTTCTATTTTAAAGCTTGTAATGTTACTATTTAGAAGTTCATTAAAGTTTTCTCCTTCATAAAGCTCTTTAGTTGAAAGAAGATAGTTTTCTTTAATTAATTTGTTACCATCATATAGTTTATATATCATTCTGCATGGATATGCACACGATCCTCTATTTGCAGATCTTGATCCTATCATAGAAGACATAAGACAAAGCCCAGAATAGCATACACAAAGTGCACCATGTATAAAGCATTCAATTTCTATTGGTACATCAATAGATTTTATTTCATCAAGTGTAAGTTCACGAGATACAACCACTCTCTTTATTCCTATATCATATAAGAATTTAATCGTATCAATACTAGAATTATTAAACTGAGTTGATGCATGAATGTTAAAGTCAGGATACATTTTTCTAACTAACATCATCATTCCAAAGTCTTGCATTAAAACTGCATCAGCACCATTTTTATAAATAAAATCTATATCATCTAAAAATAAGTCAACTTCATTATCTTTAACTAAAGTATTCATTGTAACATATACCTTTACTCTTCTTAAATGGCAGTATTTTACTGCTTCTATAAATTCTTCTTTATCAAAATTTTTTGCAAAAGATCTTGCACTAAAACTTTTTAGTCCTAAGTATACTGCATCAGCACCAGCATTAACAGCAGCACTTAAAGATTCCATATTTCCTGCAGGTGCAAGTAGTTCATGTATCATGTAAATCACTTCCAAGAAGAGTATATCAAAAAATAGTTAACTTTTAAACATTAACTATTTTATTTTTAATATATTTCTTTAAATAATTTTAATATATCTTCTTTTGATGCTTTTCTAACATTTCCTGGGGTACAAATGTCATTATACGCTTTTTCTGCAAGAACTCTTAAGTCTTCTTCTCTTACTCCTACTTCTCTTAAGGTTCTTGGTATTAATAATTTTCTTTCTAATATATTTATTGCATTAACTACTCTGGTGGCAGCCTGATCATCTGTTACTTCTTTCATATTAAGTCCCATTGCACTTCCCATGTTTCTAAATAGATTAGGACAAACTTTTCCATTAAACATCATAACATGAGGGAGTACTATTGCGTTTGCAAGTCCATGAGGTATATCATAAACTGCACCAAGTGCATGTGCCATAGAATGTACTATTCCAAGTCCTGAGTTTGAAAATCCCATACCTGCTATATACTGACCCATTGCAACACTGTCTACTGCATTTTTATCTTTTTCATTAACTGCTTTATCTAAGTTTTTATAAATAAGTGCAATAGCATTTAAGTGATACATATCTGTTATTAGCCATGCTCCTCTATTTAAATATCCTTCCATAGCATGAGTTAGTGCATCCATTCCAGTAGATGCTGCAAGGCTCTTTGGCATAGAATCCATTAAATCTTCATCTATTATTGAAACAATTGGTACAGAGTGAGTATCAATACATACCATCTTTTTAACTCTTGACGTATCTGTAATTACATAGTTCATTGTAACTTCTGCTGCTGTTCCAAATGCTGTATCAAGAGCAATTATAGGTACACCTTTATTTCTTGTTTTCGCAAGTCCATCAAGTGACACTACATCTTCATGTTCTGGATTATTTGCAATTATACTTATAGCTTTCGCAGTGTCTATCGCAGATCCACCACCAAGTGCTATTATAACATCTGCTGCACTTCCTTTAAATTTTAAAACACCACGCATAACATTCTCAACTGTTGGATTAGGTTTTACATCACTATAAACTTCATAAAGAATTATATTTTTATCTAATAGTCCTGTTATCATAGATAAATTTTTACTATCTATCATGCCTCTATCTGTTACAATAAATGCTTTTCTATAGTGTCTATCAATAATTTCTGTAACAATCTCTTTTCTTGATCCTCTTCCAAAGTATGCAACCTCATTTAGTACCATTCTATTTATCATATTATCACATCCCTTTTTATAAAATTAGTATATCATTTATTTACTTTTTAATCTATCATTTAGAAATAAAATTATTAAAAATGGAAGTGTAAATATAACAGGCACTGCATATCTAAAGTATGTATTTGCAGGTGATACTAGACATACAAGTACTGATAGATAAAGTGGAATAAGAATAAGTTTATAATTTTTATTTTTTAAATATACGGAAGTTATTAGTAAGAGCCACGTACTAAATCCTATTGATACTATTAATCCTATAAATGGTATGTAAGGGAATATATTTCCATATGCTATAAGTATATTTCTTAATCCTTCTAATCTATTAAAATGGTAATTAACTAGTGGTTTATCAAATTTTAAATAATATTCTGTTGTGTATTTTTTTCCATGATTATAATTTTTCTTTTCAGTAATACCTAAATCTTTATATTTATCATCTTTAATGGTTTTTTTCTTTTTTTCTTTCATATCTAGATATTTTTCTTCACCATATTTATCATATCCATAAACTATTCTAGAATCATAGTTAGAATATAAATACCCACTGTGAGTATTTGGATAAATGTATCCATATGTATTATTAAGTGTTGCATCTAGGTATATAAGAGGCTCTTTCTTTAAGTATTTAAACCATACTTTAAAGTAATCTTTTAATTCTTCCTTAGTCGTATATTTGTTATATTCATTTTTAACGTTATCTGCTAAGTTTGGATTATACCTTTTTGCAAGTGTTTTATAGTTAAGTACTTTATCAATTGTTTTTTTGTCTTTCTTATCTATTTCTTCTCCATCGTACTTTGCAAGTCTTGCAGTCTGCTGAAAAGGTACTGAAAGTGCTTCTCTAATGCTTCCATCAGATATACCAAAGCTTGGAATTAATACTTTGTTATAGTATGTGATAGACACTAAAAAAATTACAAACACAAGTGATAAGTTTTTCATATTAACTTTAGAATAAAATATTATAAATATAAAAGTAAGTGCTATTACATAAAGTCCATTATTTCTAAACATAGATGCAAGAAGAGATACTACTAAAAGATATATTAAACTTTTTATACTTAATTTTTTATCTTTATAATTTTTAACAAATTCATATAAAAATATAACAAACATGATTATAAAGCATGTATAAAATGTATCTTTAACTGCAGTCATTGCATAAAATGGAAAACATGGAACAAGTGAGTATATTAATATAAGTATTAATTTAATTTTATTATTAACTTTATTTCTATCAAGTTCTTTTATTGTTAAACTAAGTGTAAATGAAAGCGTAAGTATTTGTAAAATACTATAAGTAAAGAGTCCTAAATTATCACTGCCAAGTCTTCTTCCAAAAAGAATAGATAAGCCTAATAAAACAGTCTGAATAACAGGATGATGTGTTGTCATATTAACATTTGAATTTCTTGGAATAACCCACTCTATATATTTTGTTTTAACATTAAAAAACTGCATTATTTGAAATGATGAATCTGGATTTAATATTATAGGATAAAATGCTATTATATATGGACTCCAAAATATAAGCATTGTAATCAAACTTGTTCTTAATGGATACTTTTCTAGTTTTTCTATATACCATTTAAAGAATTTATTTTTAGGCTTAAAATCAGTTAATTTTATTTTATCAAGTATTATATCAAGTACATAAAAAAGTGAAATAAACATATATGTATATCCTACTAATTTTATTATAAAAAATATAATATTTATACTAAATATTGTTCCACTATAAGTAAGAGTTTCTCCTATTATCATAAAAATAGAAAAAAGTATACTAAGTACTATTTTGCTTTTCTTTATTTCATAGTCTTTTCTATTTATATATAATACTAATAAAAAAATTATACTTAAAATAAATACATTTGTTATACTCATAAATAATTTAATATCAAAATATTTAAAATTTATAAATGGTATAGTAGCTGAAAAAGCTGCTAAAATACTTAGAATAATTTTAGAAAACTTAATATTATTTTTCATATGTTATCTCCACAAATAATATTATACTATTATTTTTGTTTAAATCAAATCTTTAAATTAAGATATTATTTATTTATTTCTCTTTCTATCCATGTAATTAAAAGTGTGTAAATATAATTTTTTTCATTTCTTGTTAATTCTCTCCCCATTGGTATATGATGCCACTTTTCTAGACATGAACGGCAGCAGCAGGCGCAGGCGTGCATTGCAATAAAGGTTGGATGATTTTTCATTGGTGTTTGTTTTCCATCATTTTTAGGATTTGCTGGTGCAAGTTTCTCATTAATAAAATCTATTGTATGTTTTTTAATAGTTTCCATACCCTTTTCATTTATAAAATCAATCATATACTTTCTTAAATGAAAACTAGATCTAAACTTTGATTTAGATAGTTCACTTAATTTTTTATTAATTATTTCTTTTCTTGTCATTTTATTCCTTATTCCTCAAAAAAAGATTATCTACTTAATAGATGCTCTATCAATATAAATAATCTTACTTTCTTTATCATAATCATCAAGCATACCATTTATTGTTACAGTATCTTTTTCTTTTACATCTTTATGATTTAAAAGACTGCATTTATAAATAGTTGTATACTTGCCACTTTCATCTTCATACTCTAAATAAATTACATTATCATTTACTTTATAAACATTTCCTGTAATACTAATATATTTATTTAAATATTCATTCGTAAATTTATCAAAATCATTATTAAATAATAGTGATAAATCAAGTGTATTTGTCTTAATTGCTTTATCATCATACTTAAGTGAACTGCCACCTATTTCAATTGTGTTTTTACCACCATCTATATGATAGTAATATACTTTATAACCTATTCCTTCATAAAGATCATATTTTTTATTTGATACAGTATGATTTGCAAATATAGGGGTTTTATCATATCTACTTGTTCTAATTACATCAAATAAAATTATAAATGCTACTATTATTACTATTACAAGGACAATATTTAAAAGAGTATTTATAAGATTTTCATTATCTATTTTTATATTTTTTATTTCTTTTTCTTTTTTTAGTCTATTTTTCTTTTCTTTCTTAACCTTAACCTTTTTTTCTTTCTTTTCTTCAGTATTAAAACTAACATGAGTATTATACTTATTATTAGCTTCATGTTCATTTATTTTTACATCATCATCAAATCTAAAAAGGTCTTCTTCAGAATTAATATAATCAGGTATTTTGTCCTTGTTCCAAAACATAATAATTCCCCCTATAAATTAAGCATTAGTATAGCACTAAAAGGTTAGTTTGTAAATAAATTTACTCATTCATCTTATCTACTTCTGTTTTAAACTGTTCTTCATTAAGTATTGGTATTCCAAGCTTTTTAGCTTTCTCATATTTTGATCCTGGATCTTTTCCTACTATTACTGCACTTGTTTTTTTAGAGACTGACTCTGATGTTTTACCGCCAAAGCTTTCTATTATTTCACGTGCTTTATCTCTTGTATATAATTCTAATGCTCCCGTAAGTACAAATGTTTTGCCTGTAAAGAATTCAGACTCTATTTCATCTTTTCCTAAATATTTAAAGTTAACTCCAAATTTTCTTAAATCTTCAATAAGTTTTAAATTATCTGGATTCTTAAAATACTCATAAACACTTTTTGCAATAATTCCGCCTATATCATCTACCCCACTTAATTCATCTAATTCTGCATTCATTAAGTTATCAAGTGTTTTATACCTTTTTGCAAGTATCTTAGCAGTTTTCTTACCAACATGTTTTATGCCAAGTCCATATATTAGTCTTTCAAGTGAATTTTCTTTACTTTTTTCTATTGCATTAAGAAGTTTTTCAACACTTCTTTCACCATATCCTTCAAGTTCTTCTAATTCTTCTCTATGACTTTGAAGTGTATAAATATCTTCTATTTTTTTAACAAAATCAAAGTTAAATAGGTCTTCAACTATTTTATCTCCGAGTCCTTCTATATTCATTGCATCACGTTCCGCAAAGTGTATTATTCCTTCTATTTTTCTTGAAGGACAGTTTTGATTTGGACAGTAGTAGTCAGCTTCATCTTCTTTTTTAACAAGAGGTGTATTACAAATTGGACAATTTTTAATCATTTCAAATGGTTTTAAAGATTCTGTTCTTCTTTCCTTTTTAACCTCTCCTATTTCTGGTATTACATCTCCTGCTTTATGAAGTTCTACAACATCTCCTATTCTTACATCTTTTTCTTTGCAGTATGCTTCATTATGAAGTGTTGCCCTGCTTATTAATGATCCATCAACATGTACTGGTGAAAATATTGCATTTGGTGTTATTTTACCAGTTCTTCCTACTGTAAACTTAATATCTTTTAAAACTGTTAATACTTCTACTGCAGGAAACTTATACGCAATTCCCCATCTTGGGACACGAGCAGTTGTACCTAGTCTTGCCTCATCTTCTAAACTGTTAACTTTTAATACTACTCCATCTATTGGAAATGGAAGGGAAGCTCTTTCACTTCCAAGTTTTTCAATATTCTCTAGTATTTCTTTATAGTTATTTGCAACTTTATTTAATTTATAATTTGTTTTAAACCCTAATTCTTTTAAAAACAAAAGTGAATCACTTTGAAACTTTATTCCATAGTCTTCTGGATTTGGAATAAAATATGCCATATAGTCTAAGTTTCTTGTTGCAGTTATCTTACTGTCTAACTGTCTTACTGATCCTGCTGCAGCATTTCTTGGATTTGCAAAAGGTTTTTCACCACGTTCTTCTTTCATTTTATTTAGTTTTTCAAAGCTTTCTTTAGACATATATATTTCGCCACGTACTTCTATATCAATTGGTCTTGTAAGTCTTAAAGGAACAGACTTTATTGTCTTAACGTTTTGAGTTATGTCTTCTCCTACTACTCCATCACCACGAGTTGCAGCACGGACAAGTAGGCCTTTTTCATAAATAAGTGAACCAGAAAGTCCATCCATTTTAGGTTCTACTGTATATGAAGGTGTTTTAATTGTTTTTCTTATTCTTTCATCAAATGCTATTACTTCATCTTCATTAAAGATATCATCAAAAGAAAGCATTGGAGTTCTATGTTCTACTTTAGTAAAACTATCAAGTGCTTCTCCTCCAACTCTTGCTGTTGGTGAATCATCTCTTTTAAGCTCAGGGTGATTACGCTCTATTCTTAATAGTTCATTATAATAATCATCATACTCTTGATCTGATATTGTAGGATTATCAAGTGCATAATATTCGTAGCTTGCTTTATTTATTATATCAATTAATTCATTCATTCTTTTTTCTACATCTTTATTCATTTTTATCACCAATTTTATTGTAAAACAAAATAAATAAAAAGTGAAGATTAATCTTCACTTTAGTTATCACGACTATTTCCAAATAATTGTAATAAATTAATAAATATATTAATGAAATCTAAGTAAAGTTCAAATGCTCCATAAATAGGTGCAACTTCATAGTTTACCATTTCTAGTACTTTAAGACACTTAATATCATATATTGTATATCCTAAGAATATTAGTACTCCAATAATTGTGAGTACAAGTGCTAACATACTTGATCCTATAAATATATTGATTATTGATAATATAATTATTGCAATTAATCCAACAAATAGTATTGTACCAACAGATGTTACATCTTTATTTGATTTAATACCAATTAAAGCGAGTACTCCAAATATACATGCTGTTACTAAGAATATTGTAATTATACTAGAGATACTAAATACTGCAAATATAGATGCAAATGTAAGTCCTGTTAAGAATGTATAAAGTATATAGCATATAACTGCTTCTCCTTTAGACATCTTAGGAAGTTTTACTCCAAAGAATATTGCAAGTGCTATTTCAAGTATCCATATTATTTCTGGCCCTCCACTTAAAATATTTGAAAGCATTACTTCATTTAAAGAAACAGTATATCCTGTTACAAATGTTATTAAAAGGCCAAGAGATAAATACATAAATGTCTTAGAATATAATTCATTTTTATTTTCCAATTTTATCCCTCCTATAATTATTATATAATATAAAATAATTTTTTTCTATAAAAGAGACAATTTTCACATACTTTTACATTAATCATGTAATAAACTTATTACTTTAGTTTCATTATTTTTTTATATTCTTTAGAAGCTTTTTTTCTAAGTCCTTTTATTATCTCATTTCTAGCATCTGTTATCATTTTCACAAGCTCATTATCAGTAATAGTAAGTAAATTTTTTTCTTTTATTTCTTTTTCTTCTTCATTTTCTGGATGAAGTCTTATAGAATCTTTAAGTGATATATCTAATTTGTCATCTTTAAACTCTATAAAATTTCTGTTTTCTTCTATTATATAATGATTCTTTTTACTGCCATCACTTTCAAGTTCAGTATAATTCTTTTCGGTAGTCTTTACTACAGAAATGCTATTATTTCTAGTTAATACAAAAGATATACTTTTTAAACAGTTATCCTCTTCTCTCCTTCTGGTAAAGCAGTAAAACTTCTATTCCCCAATTTATAACATATGCCATCTCCACCATATGCTAGTTTTAAATCATCTTTTTTTATACTTTTTATATCTTCTTTAGTAATAGCACTATTGCATTCAGATATAAATGCCATTATATACTCCATATTTTTAATTAATTTATTTTCTTTCATAACAAACCTTCTCAACGCAGGCATTATAACACTAATCTTCTATTTTAGAAAGTTTCTTATGATTCTTCATGAGCTTTTTAACACCATATGGATGTTTAAATGCAACTGTAACTAAAGTATTTGTAACTTCAACAACACGACCTGTTCCAAATGTTTCATGGTAAACTAAGTCTCCTACTTTATAATCAACATCTTCATCTCTATAAATATCACTAGTATTAATCTTTTGCTCTCTTATATCAGTTTCTTCCTTAACTTCATTTTCAATTAAATCTTTATTTATTTCTTTAATAAATCTGCTAGGAGGATTAGCACTTTCTCTTCCAAATAACATTCTTTGCCTTGTGTTTACTAAATACAAATCTTTTTTGGCTCGTGTTATTGCAACATAACAAAGTCTTCTTTCTTCTTCAAGCTCAGAAGATGACATCATACTATTCATATGAGGAAAAATACCTTCTTCAAGTCCTACAATAAATACATAATCAAATTCTAATCCTTTAACTGAATGTATTGTCATTAAGCTTATTCTATTTTCATCTTCAGAGTATTCTTCTTTATCGCTAACTAAACTTATTTCAAATAAGAAGTCTTCAAGTGAAATCAATCCCTCTCTATCTTCAAATCCTTTTGTTATTGATTTAAATTCCTCTAAGTTTTCAAGCCTTATTTCACTTTCTAATGTCTTCTCATTTTTTAATTCTTCTCTAATTCCTGTTAAATCAAGTATTTTATCAATAAGATCTGTTAAAGTTACTCCTTCTGATATTTTAATCAATTCTTCAATTGTATTTTTAAATGCAAGTTCTTTTCCACTTTCTATTGCGGCATAAAGTGATGTATTCATACTATCAGCTCTTTCTTGTAGTGCCTCTATTGTTTTTAATCCAATACCTCTTTTAGGAGTATTTATAATTCTTAAAAGTGATACATCATCATCTTGATTATGAATAAGTCTTAGATATGCGATTAAGTCTTTTATTTCTTTTCTAGAATAGAAGTAAAAACTACCTACTACTTTATATGGAAGATTTTCTTTAAGCATTTCTTCTTCTAGTACACGTGATTGTGCATTTGTTCTATAAAGTATTGCAATATCTTTATAATTTATACCTTTATTTACTAATTCTTTTATTTTACGAGCACAATATGCTGCTTCATCTTTTTCATTAAAGGCTCTATAATATTTTATTTTTTCACCTTTTTCATTGTTAGTCCATAGTCTTTTGTCTTTCTTTTCTTTGTTATTTTTAATTACATCGTTTGCAGCATCAAGAATAGTTGATGTTGATCTGTAATTTTGTTCTAGAAGTATTGTTTTAGTATTTGGATAATCTTTTTCAAAATTTAAAATATTTTTATAATTAGCACCTCTAAATGAATAAATAGACTGAAAGTCATCTCCAACAACCATTATATTTTTGTATTTAGCTGCAAGAAGTTTTGTTATCTTATATTGTGCTTCATTTGTATCCTGATATTCATCTATCAATATATATTTATATCTTTCTTGGTACTCATTTAATATATCTTTATGCTCTTTAAAAAGTTTAATTGGAAGAAGTAGTAAATCATCAAAGTCTACACTATTATTCTTAAAAAGTTTTTCTTCATATTTAGTATAAACTTCTTCTGTAACCTCTTCAAAATCACTTGTGACATATCTTTTATAATCGATAGGCGTTACCATAGCATTTTTATTAGAACTAATAATGTTTCTAATTGATCTAGGATTATACTGTTTAGGATCATATCCTTTATCTTTTAATATTTTTTTTACAACGGTTAAAGAATCATCTGAATCCATTATTACAAAATTTGATTTATATCCTAAAACATTTGAGTTTTCTCTTACTATTTTTAAGCCAAAACTGTGGAAAGTTGATATTTGTATATTTTTAGCAGTTTCACCAACTAAAGTGTATACTCTATCTTTCATTTCTTTTGCTGCTTTATTAGTAAATGTTATTGCAAGAATATTATATGGGCTTACATTAAGTTCATTTATTAAGTATGCAATCTTTGTTGTCAATACCTTAGTTTTTCCTGATCCTGCGCCTGCAAGGACAAGTTCTGGTCCATCATTATATAAAACTGCTTCTCTTTGTTTATCATTTAATTCATCTAACATCATTTACCTCCATGAAGAAAAAGCTATTTTGTAAGCTTTTTTATTTTTTATTTATATCATCAAAACTAAAATCTAAGTAAACATAATTATCCATATTATAAGATAAATTTTTATCTATGTTTTCTTTAGCTTTTATACTTATATCATAAATTCTTTTACCACTTGCAAGTGGATTTATATATCTTATTTTAGCACCATGATTAACATAGTAAACACCTTCTTGTTCTTTACCTGATACATTTACTTTCTTAGCATTTTTCCATTTATCAAATAAAACTCCATATTTAGAATTTTCAATTATATCTATTATTTCACTTTCTTTTTTTTCGTATAAGTCTTTTTTTTCTATTACACCATCACTATTTAATTGTTTAATTATGTCTGCTAGAAACTGCATAGAAAATCTTGTTTTGTCATCTCTATATAGTACGCTCATCTTGCTTGTTAAATTAACAAAGTCTTCTGCTATTTCTTTTGTTTTAAAGCCAAGTTCAAGATTTTCTTTTTCATCATGTTCTACTTCTACATCATCATACATTCTTTTTATGTCTTTAAGTTTTAATATTTTATACTGAAAAAGTGCATTTGAAAGTGAATACTCTAGTCTATCTGAGGAAAGATGAGGCGTATCATTATCAGCGATTGGATAAATGTGATAGTTATTAACATCACTTAGCTTTATTCCATCTCTTTTTAAAAGGTTCATTATATCTTTATCACTTTTAATAAAATATGTTGTTAATTCTTCAGTTGACTCTTGCATCATATAGTCTCCATTTAAAAAATCAATTGAGTGTTTAAAAACAGGCGTTGCAATGTCATGAAAAAGTCCAGAAAGAGTCTGTTTCTTATCATGCGTAAAGTGCCATATGATAAGTGCTACTGCAACTGAATGATCAAGGCTTGAATAAAATTTATGACTACTATACATTTTAGAATAAATCGTTCCGCATGATACACTTATATATTTTTGTTTTTGAAGTCTTTTTGTTTCAATGTAGTCATTTAAAAATAATGGGTATTCTGGCTCTAATAAGTTAAAGTATTCTTTTATGTCTTTATCTACTTTATCAATATAGCTCATGATGCCTCCTATTTATCTAAATCTATAACCTCATAAAATGTTGTTCCAAGTCCAAGTGTTACTGCATGTTCAATTGTATGTGCACCATGACGAGTTTCAACACGTTCTAAGAAGTGATCACGACCTGGGTCATTTGATTTATAAATTAAATCAAGTGATGCTCTATCAAGGGCAACAGGGTCAAGTGATGCCATAATACCAATATCTTTCATACATGGTGTTTCTGGATTTGCATCACAATCACAATCTATACTTAAATTATTTATAACATTAATATAAACAATTCCGCCTCTTTTATTGTAATAGTCAATTACTGCACTATCAGCTTCTGCCATTGACTCTAAAAAGTCATCTTGCTCTGGTAAATGACTCCATACATATGCTTCATCTTGGTTTTCTGCTCCTGCTGAATGAATATTTAGTTTTCCAGAGTGACTTGCCATACCAATTGATTCATTTTTTAATGCTCCTCCAAAGCCTCCCATTGCATGACCTTTAAAATGTGAAAGCATAAGTATTGAATCATAGTTTTTTAGATGTCCTCCAATTGTATCATGATCAAGATGTCTTGATCCTTTTCTTGTTGGAATATCAAACTCATCATCTTCATCTAAAAGATCAACTTTAAAATACTTTGTAAATCCATGATTTTCAATTGTTTTCCAGTGATCTATAGATTTTTCTCTAGATCCTCTATATGCCGTATTATTTTCAATTATTGTACCATTTACATACTCTACTAAATCTTTGATTAGTTCTGGCTTTAAATAGTTGTTTCCTCCCTGCTCTCCTGTTGATATTTTGACACCAACATTTCCTTTTAATTCTTTGCCAACTGCTTTATAAATATCTACTAGAGCTTTAGGTGTAATATTTTTTGTAAAAAAAACTTTTTGTTTTGCTATCATATTTCTTACCTCCTACAATTATTTTATCATTTTTACCCTTTTAAAAAAAGCTCTTTTTATAATTTATTTTGTATGCTATAATACTAGTACATTTTAAGGAGGAACTTATGAAAAATATTATAAAAGATAAAGGTAAAGGAAATCTAATTGTGATATCAGGGCCTTCTGGTGCTGGAAAAGGAACTATTGTTGAAGGATTAAAAAAAATTAATAAAAATATTTGGGTATCAATTTCTTGTACATCAAGAGCACCTAGAAAAGGAGATGCTGAAGGTGAAACATATTTCTTCTTAACAAGATCAGAATTCGAAGAAAAAATAAAAGAAGGAGACTTTTTAGAGTATGCAGAATATAGTGGAAATTATTATGGAACGCCTAAGTCTAAAATACTTGATAAGATTAATTCTGGAATAGATGTAATACTAGAAATAGAAATACAAGGAGCTTTAAAAGTAAAAGAACTTGTGCCTGATGCAATTTTTATATTTATTCTTCCACCTAGCATGACAGAGCTTAGAAAAAGATTAGTAAATAGAGGTACAGAAGATAAAGAAAAACTTCTTAAAAGATTTGAAAGAGCTTATAAAGAGATAAATGAAGTAACTAAATATAATTATGTTGTTATAAATGATGAAGTAGATGCTGCAGTTGATAAAGTTAATTCAATATTAAAATCAGAAAGATGTAGAGTTGATAGAATCGAAGATATATACTTAGGTAATAAAGAAGAAGAATTGCATGAGTTATTAGTAGATAAAGATCTTCAAAATAATGATATGACAATTTGAAAAATATAAACCATAAATTAATAAATCGAATGAAATATCAATACTTATTGTGCATTTAGCAGGATTTATATTTGATAAATATAATATACTTTGTGAAAAATTCTACATTTTTCTTTACAATATATTATTTTTTATATTAAAATATATAAGAAAGGAGTTTAAGATGAAGAAAAAATTTATTGCAGTATTTCTAGTTACTTTAAGTTTTCTATTAATTGGTGTTCCAAATGTTAGTGCTAAAGAAAAAATGACTAACTTTAAAGAAACAGTTGATGAAGAAATATCAACATTTGAAAGTAATAGTGATGCTAAAGAGTTTGTAGATACTATGAAAAATGCAGACTTTACAGGTTACAAGGAAGATGATCCTAATAAGATAAACGTTTATATTTTTAGAGGTAGTACTTGTGGTTATTGTTTAAAAGCTGTTTCATTCTTCTCAAGCATAATTAAAGATTATGGAAAATATTTCAACTTAAAAACATATGAAGTTTGGAATAATCAAGATAATAGTGAATTATTTAGTAAAGTTGCTAGTGTACTAGGAGATAGTGCTGATGGAGTTCCATATATTGTAATCGGAGACAAGTCATTTTCTGGTTATGCTTCTTCTATGGATAGTGATATAGAAAAGCAAATTAAAGCTGAATATGATAAAAAGAAAAGTGAAAGATATGATGTTATGGATCATTTAGATAAAGCTAAAGCAACTACTAGTGATGACACATCAAGTGATGATACAACTGCTAAAAAAACATCTAAGTCATCAAGTCTTTCTGTTATAGATTTCTGGTTTATAATAATTGTTATTATTCTTGCAGATATAATTTATACAGAACTTCGTGTAAGAAGTGTAAAAAAATATGCTGAAAAAGAAATAAATGAAATTAAGAAGGCAAGTAAAAAAGCTGAAGAACCAGTTAAGAAAGCTGTTAAGAAAGTACAAGAAAAGCATAAGAAAAAGGCAGTTAAAAAATAGAAGTGAATAACTTCTATTTTTTTACTTATTTAATTCTCTAATAGCAGTTGTTGCAGCAATTGCGCCATCTGATGCTGCAGTAACTAGTTGTCTTAATCCTTTTTCTCTTATGTCTCCCGCAACATAGACATGCTCTATATTTGTGTGAAGTGCATCATCTTTTGCAATGATATATCCTCTTTCATCAGTATCAATAATATCTAGTATATTGTTATTTTCGGGTATTTGCCCTATTGCTACAAAAAGAGCTGAAACAGGTATTTCTTTTTTGCTTCCATCATTATTAGTAACTTCTATACCTTCAAGTTTTTCTTCACCAATTAATTTAGTTACATTACTATCAAGAATAAATTCAACATTCTTTTTATTTTTTAATTTGTTAACAGTTTCTATGTTTCCTCTAAATTCAGATCTTCTATGTATTAAATACACTTTACTTGCTAAATCACTTAAATATAGAGCATCATCAAGTGCTGTATTTCCACCACCATTTACTGCAACTTCCTTATCTCTAAATAATGCTCCATCACATGTTGCACAGTAAGAAATTCCTTTTCCTATTAACCTTTCTTCTCCATCTAAATTTAACTTTCTATTAACAACACCTAGTGCTAAAATACATGCTTTAGTATTATATTTATTTTTTAAAGTTTTGATTTTTAAAGGATTACCTTCAATCAAATCAACTGCTTTTTCATACTTTATTTCTGCACCTAAGTCTTCTGCTTGATGCAAAAGTTTCATAGAATAATCATATCCAGATACATGAAAAAGTCCTGGGTAATTATCTATCTTATTTGTATTAACTATTTGTCCACCTGCTGCTAAAGTTTCTAAAACTAACACTTTTTTTCCACTTCTAGATGCATATATAGCTGCAGTAAGTCCTGCTGTTCCTGCGCCAATTATTATTATATCATACATATTATTTCAAGAATTCCTCCACATCACTTTGTGATCTCATACCAACAAATCTATCTTCTTCTTTTCCATTAATAAACTTAATAACACAAGGAATAGAAGATACATTAAACTCTTCTGCTAAATCCATATTGTCATCAACATTTACTTTATAAATAGTTTTTTCTTTTCCTACTTCATCAAGGATTGGTGAAAGCATTTTACATGGTGCACACCAGTTTGCAAAAAAGTCTACAGTAACTAATCCTTTAGATTCTCTAACTAACTTCTTAAATTCATCTTTATCTTTTATTATCTTATTCATTTTCTATTTCTCCTTCTTAATTATTTTATCATCTTTAGAATTTGTGTCAACTGACATATATAATATTTCTAAAATAAATATTATTATTACATTTATAATAATTGTTTTAAATCTACTTCCACCATATGAATTTCTACCAAAACTATGGTAATAAATTATCATGTCACAAGTTTGATTCTGGGGTTCAATTGTTGTACTAGAAATAAACCCATATTCTATAATTGAATCTTCACATATGATGATAAAACATATATAAACATATTATCATAAATGTCATCCCTATTAACTCTTATTTTTACACTACCATTTATCCTAGAAGGAATAATTCCACTTTCAACTTTATATTTCTTATTATTATACTTGTATACATAAAGTGTTTTGTTACAATTTCCAGGACTTAAACCACTACTGATACAACTTGTTTTTGCAACCACTTTTTTATAATTAGAAAAATAATCATTTAGTCTTACAATTAAACCAATTGCAAGACTAATAGAAATAATTGTAAATACAAGTATTAAAAATTTTGTTTTACCATTCCCACTTCTTCATTTTGATTCTCTCTGTATTTAGAGTGATAAAGATCAACCTCATCACTATCATCTTCTTTAACTTCTTCTATAAAGTCGTCCATATTAGGCAAATCTTCTATTTTGCTAAGTCCAAAGAAGTCTAAAAACTCTGATGTAACCTCATAAAGAATGGGTCTTCCAGGAAGCTCGCTTCTACCTGCTTCTTTGATTAGTCCTTTACCCACTAGTTTTCTAATCATTGAAACACTTCCTACTCCTCTTATCTTATCAATATCTGCTCTTGTAATTGGTTCATTATATGCAATAATTGCAAGTGTTTCAAGTGCAGCGTTTGAAAGTGTGTTTGTTTCAGGATTTTCAATTAATTTTGCATAGTAATCTTTATGTTCTCTTTTTGTTGTTAATTTTATTTTATTACCAAGAAAGTCTATTCTTAATCCTCTTTCTGGACTTTCATAATCATTTTTTAAACTTCTTACTAACTCTTTTGCTGTTTCTTCATCTATATCAAGTACTTTTTCAATTTGATCTAAGCTTAATCCATCTTCACCCACAACAAATAATAATCCTTCTAGAACTGCTTTCATTATACCGCCTCACATTCAAAGTCATCAAATAAGTTTTTCTGTACTATTTTTAAATCTCCTTCTTTAGCAAGCTCTAAAACTGCTAAGAAAGTTGCTATTATATATTCTTTGTTATAGCTTTCAAATAATGAGAAAAAACTTATATGTTTTTTTGTTTTTAATATATCTTTTATAGATTTTTTTCTATCACTTACTTTTATTTCTTTTTCAGTTACTTTTGTTTTTAGTGGTTTTTCTTCTTCTTTTCTTTCTAAAAATTTCTTAAATGCATTAACTAAGTCATCTAAAGTAACATCAGAATTAATTTTTTCATCATCTTCAATATAATTTTTTATGTTTTCTGGTGCTTTAGTATATATTTCTGATCTTAATTCTTCTTTATTTTTTAATACATTTGAAATATCTTTATATGTTTGGTATTCTAAGAGTCTATTAACTAAATTTTCTCTTGGATCTTCTTCCTCTTCTTCACTTTCTTCTTCCTCTTTCTTAGGTAAAAGCATCTTAGATTTAATATATAAAAGTTCACTTGCCATAACAAGATAACTACTAGTAATTTCTAGGTTCATCTCTTCCATCTTATCAAGGTATGCTATATACTGATCTGTTATTTTTTCTATTTCTATATCTAATATGTTCATTTTATTTTGTTTTATTAAATATAAAA
This sequence comes from uncultured Eubacteriales bacterium, assembly GCA_900319955.1. Lineage (GTDB taxonomy): Bacteria > Bacillota_I > Bacilli_A > RF39 > UBA660 > UBA2730. Next base: position 33,959 of record ONQM01000001.1, read on the forward strand.
GTAAATCAAGTGGACCTTCAAAGTCATTTATTTTAAAGTCTATTTCCATACTATCATTCCTAACATATTTATTATAACAGAAAAAAAAGATTTAAGATAGATAAATCTTTTATTCAAATTTAATTCTTTCATTAATATATGATGCAACTTCATCAAGTTTTAGTGTTATTTGGTTCATTGTATCTCTATTTCTTAATGTTACAGTATTGTTGTTTAATGTGTTTTCATCTATTGTAATACACCATGGTGTTCCCATCATGTCTTCTCTTCTATATCTCTTACCAATTGATCCAGACTCATCATAGTGACAGTTAAATTCTTTTCTTAATTTGTCATAAACTTCTCTTGCTTTTTCACTATGATTTTTTTTTACAAGAGGAAGGACAGCAACTTTATATGGTGCAATATATGGATGAAAACTCATGTATTCTCTTTCCTCACCATTTTCTAGTGTTTCTTTATGATATGCATTAAATAAAAGTGCAAGTGTTAGTCTATCTGCTCCAATAGTTGATTCAATAATATATGGAATGTATTTTTCACCAGTTGCTTCTTCTTTATATTCCATATTTTCTCCACTATATTCCTGATGTCTTGAAAGGTCAAAGTCTGTTCTATTGTGAGTTCCATTTATTTCGCCAAAACCAAATGGGAATTTATATTCGATGTCACATGCTTCTTTTGCATAGTGAGCTAGTTTTTCATGTGGATGAAATCTTAGCATATCTTTAGGTATTCCTAAATCTTCTAAATATTTTTCTGCATAATTCATAAAGTATTCATAAAGTTCATGATCTGTACCTGGCTTACAGAATGTTTGATATTCCATTTGTTCAAATTCAATTGTTCTAAATGTAAAGTTTCCTGGTGTAATCTCATTTCTAAATGCTTTACCTACTTGTCCTATTGAAAATGGAAGAGTTGCTCGCGTTGTTCTTTTAACATTTAGGTAGTTAACGTATTCACCTTGTGCATTTTCAGGTCTTAAATAAATTGTACTTTCTTTTTCTTCTACAACTCCACGATTTGTTTTAAACATTAAATTAAAATCTCTTATTGGAGTGAAATCTGATGCTCCACATTTTGGACATGGTACTTTATGATCTTTTATATATTTCATCATTTCTTCTTCTGTCATTGCATCAGCATCTGCTTTGGCATCAAAATCATCAATTAGGTTATCTGCTCTGTGACGTGTTTTGCATTTTTTACAATCAATTAATGGATCACTAAATGATGCAACATGGCCTGATGCTTCCCATACCTTTGGATGCATAAGAATTGCAGCATCAACTTCATAAGCATTATCACGTTCTTCAATAAATCTTTTTTTCCATGATGCTTTAATATTATCTTTTAACACACTTCCTAACGGACCATAATCCCATGTATTTGCTAGTCCTCCATATATTTCACTTCCTTGATAAATATATCCATATTGTTTACAAATATTTACCATATCTTTCATAGTTATTTCTTCCATATATAATTCCTCCTCAAAATAAAAAGGATTTCTTTATTCTATAGAGACGACATATGCCGCGGTTCCACTCTATTTATTCATAAAGAATCCCTTTTAAATATATAACTGCTAGGCTTTCCACACCCGTCTTCGTTTCATGTATTTGTTATATCATTTTTTTATCTATTTTTCAAGTAAATTTTTTTATTAGTTACTCTTTCTTTTATTCCTAGATTCCAAAAGTAAACGCACACTTTTTTTAATTCATTTTCTAAGAATTCATCTAATGATATTTTTTTATTTTCTGGTCTTATATTGCATTCACATTTGTTTATAACTTCTTTTAATGCATTAAATACATCTTTCTTATATTCGGAACTCCTAAAATAATATTTGTTATCATTATCTTATGTCATCAAGAGTTTTAATCCTATTAATTTTAATACCATTTATATATCTTTTAAAATCCGACTCTTTCATATACTTCTTAAAGTACCTTACTTTTTTCTTCTATTAATATATCTTTATATGATTTTACTCTATCAAATTCTTTTGTTTTGTCAGGGACAAGTCCAAATCTATCTAAAAGATCTTCATAATAAGACTTTAGGATATTATATTTAGAATCAATGTCTTTAACAGCATCAAGTGATTCTCTATCATAATAATTTATTACATTTTTAAATCTATCATAACTATATAGTCCATTACTTTCAATAATATTTATGATTAAATTTTCATCACCTTTATCATTGTCATTGAATCTAAATGACACATTTGGAAGAGTTAGTATTGAACTTTGAAGTCCACCATTTTCTGATGGAACATTTTCACTATATTCTTTTGATTCACTAAAATTCTTTGGTGATATATTAATTTTTTTTAGAAATTCTTTTTCTGATTCATATAATTTTTCCTTGCCATATTTATATTTTAACCATTCATTAATATCTGTCTTCATTTATTCTCCTATTTAGCATAATAACGATTTCTTACATTTTGTGCAGAATTTTCATTTATATCAGTTTTTGCTATATCATTTGCAATTTTTAAACTTTTTTTTGTAAAATCATTAAAAGCCGCATTTATTGCAAAAGAATCAACCATTGATAAACTATCATACTCTAAAATTTCCTCATCTATTAGCTTACCTTCTTCTTCATATGTCATACTAGAATATTTTCTTATTTTTTCTCTAGCTTCTTTTAATTCATCCATTGTTAGTTTATCAAGCATCAATTTAATAAGACTATGTTCTGTTAAAAAGTTAAATGCTTCCTTAGACTCTTCCATGCTTGATTCATTATTGTTATATTTTTTTAGTACTGGTAATATTCTTTTTCTAGTATTATATTCATTTATAAATTTTAATTCATTTTCTTCTAAATTATAAATTCCCTTACTACTATATTCATTCATTTTTTCTTTTTCAAAATCTGGTTCAAAAGATAACCATTTAATCCATTCATCTACTGGGTTTAGTTTACCTGATATAAACATACCTGGCTTTGAAATAATTTTTTTTCCGTTATTTAACATTTTTTCATCTATTGCACTACTAACATTCATTTTAATTCTCCTTTTTAATTATTCGTTATAATATATACCATTAACTTTTTTCATTATAAGTTTTTTAGCATTATTTCTTGTTTTAGAAGTTGCAAAATTTTCTCTTTCGTTTAGAGAAAGGTCATAAATAGAAAATAAAACATTATCCAAAAATTTATTTATATTTAATAAATAGTCATTGGGTATTTTCTTACTATTTAACTTTATTATATTTCTATCTTTATTATATATTTTCATTATTTCAACAATGTTTTTATGACTATTAAAATTATCATATACAGTTATACCTGTTTTAATATTATTTATAAGAGCAAAAGTAGAATTAACTGATTTAATTAAATATCTTTCTTTATCAAAGTTAATTTTCTTTTCTTTACAAATTTTATCAAGTAAAGAATAATCATAATAGAAATCTTCTTCTATTGGAATATCATAAAGATTATATTCTAAAAACTTATGCTCTAAAAGTACTATTTTATCTTTATATTTTTCTTCTAAATTGTAAATAACTCTTTCTATTAAATTCTTTGTATTCTTTTCCATATTGATAGGTGCTCTTTGACCTTCTAAAGTTTTTAATAATTAAAATTCTCCCTTAATTTTACTTGTTGATATTAATATGGCATTACTATTTTTTTCTATCTTATTCATAACCCCCTTCTCTATTATTTCGTTAACTCTTCTAACTTTTTCTTTTCTTCCACTAGTTTAGTTCTATCCATATCTACTATATTCTTAGGTGCTTTATTTACATAGTTTGGATTTGCAAGTAATTTCTCTCTTCTTGCAATAGATGCCTTCAAAGCTTCTATTTGAGCAACTTTCAAGTTTTTATCAGCTTCTGTTTCAACTTTATCAAAGAATATAGTTGCTTTTACTCTATTAGAGAATACCTTATAGCCCATAGCTCCTGTTGGTTTATCAACTAAGTTATTATCAAGTTTAAGCATTTTAACAATTAGGCTATTATCATCTTCTGTATCAAACATTACTTTAGCATCTTTAGTAATATTATTTTCTGCTTTTATATTTCTAAAGTTTTTAATAAATTCTATTCCATCATCAACTGCTTTTTCTTCCTCTTCAAATATATATTTCTTAGAATATTTTGGATATTCTGAAATCATTATACTTATCTCATCTTTAACAGGTAGCATGTCATATATTTCTTCTGTAACAAAAGGCATAAATGGATGAAGCATCTTTAAGATTCCAGTTAATACAAAGCATAATACTGATTTTGTTGTATTATCATCAATTGAGTATTTTGCCATTTCAATATAATAATCACAGAAATAATTCCAAGTGAAATCATATATTGTTGCTCCAGCATTATTAAACTGGAATCTATCCATGAATTTTTTAGTGTCTTTTAAACATTTTTCATATTTAGTTAAAATCCATTTATCTTCATTTTTAAGATTATCTAATTTTGTTTCTTTCAAGTTCTCTATATTTGATAAAGTAAATCTTGAAGCATTCCATATTTTATTAATGAAGTTCCAATTAGCTTTAATCTTTTCTTCATCAAACTTCATATCAGTTCCTGCTGATACATCTGTTGCTAAATAAAATCTTAATGCATCTGCACCATACTTTTCTATCATATCAAATGGATCTATTCCATTACCTAAAGATTTACTAAATTTTCTACCCTCTTTATCTCTTATAAGTCCATGAATTAAACAATATTCAAATGGACGTTTTCCAAGTAATTCTTCACCTTGGAAAGTCATTCTATTAACCCAGAATGGAATAATATCATATCCTGTTGTTAATACATTATTAGGATAATATTTCTTTAAAAGTTCTGTGTTTTCAGGCCAACCAAGTGTTGCAAAAGGCCATAAAGCACTACTAAACCAAGTATCTAATACATCTGGATCTTGTTCCCAGCCTTCACCTTTAGGTTCTTCCATTCCAACATATACTTCATTACCTTTATACCAAGCTGGTATTCTATGTCCCCACCAAAGTTGTCTTGAAATACACCAATCGTATGTTATTTCCATCCAGTGATTCATTGTCTTTTCATATCCAGATGGTACAAAATGAACTTTAGTTTTAGAATCTTTTTGATTTTTTAGAACTTTATCTGCAAGTGGTCTCATTTTAACAAACCATTGCTTTTTAATCATTGGTTCAACCATAACTCCAGTTCTTTCACTATGTCCTACTTCATGAACTATTGGTTCAACTTTCAAAAGTAAGCCTTGTTCTTTTAAGTCTTTTACTACTTCTTCACGGCATTTTTCTCTACTCATTCCTTGATATTTCTTAGGAACATTTTCATTCATTGTGGCATCATCATTCATTATTTGAATCATAGGTAAATTATGTCTTTTACTTACTTCATAGTCATTTGGATCACAAGCACCTGTTATTTTTACAGCTCCTGTTCCCTTAGACATATCAGCATGTTCATCTGTTATAACTGGTATTTCTTTATTCATTATTGGAAGTATAACATTCTTACCGATAAATTTTTTATATCTTTTATCTTTTTCATTAACTGCAACTGCAGTATCACCAAATAATGTTTCAGGACGAGTCGTTGCAACATCTAAGTATTCATCACTGTCAGCTAATTTATATTTTAAGTGATAAAATGCACTCTTTTCTTCTGAATATACAACCTCTTCATTTGATAAAGCTGTTTTTGCAGCAGGATCCCAGTTTATCATCTTTTCACCACGATAAATTAATCCTTTATTATAATAATCAACAAATACTTTTCTAACTGCTTTACTCATTCCATCATCTAAAGTAAATCTTTCTTTTGAATAATCAAGAGAAATTCCCATCTTAGCCCATTGTTCTCTTATAATATCAGCATGTTCGTGAGTCCATTTCCAACATTCATCTAAGAATTTTTCTCTTCCAATTTCATGTTTACCTTTATGTTGTTCTTCTTTTATTCTCTTAACTACTTTTGCTTCTGTTGCAATTGCAGCATGATCCATTCCAGGTAGCCATAATGTGTCATATCCCTCCATTCTTTTATATCTAATTATAATGTCTTGTAAAGTTACATCCCAAGCATGTCCTAGATGAAGCTTTCCTGTAACATTTGGTGGTGGAAGTACAATTGAAAATGGTTTCTTATTAGACTCAGGATGACACTTAAAGTATCCTTTATCTAGCCAAAGCTTATATTTTCCTTCTTCTACTTTTTCATGATTATATTTTTTTTCTAACATATTTTTCTCCTCTTTTCTATTTATATTTTTTCATTTATATATTTATTAACTTCTTTTCCCATTTCTTTTAATACTTTCTTAGTATTTATATTATTTGTTTTATTAATGTATTTTAAAATAAGTTTATCAATAAGTTTTGTCTTCTTTAAATAATTAAATGTATATTTAAAATTGAAGTCAAATACAAAACATACCCATACAATAAATCTATCTGCTTTTGTCTTTTTACTTCCTAATGATAATAAATGTTTTTCTTTAAATGCTTTAATAGCATTTTCTGATATATCATCATCTGCAATATCTAGTTTAATATTATCATTAAGTGCACTATTTAAAATATCTATTTTATCACTATCTCTTACTATTTTTACTATTTCATCTTCTTTAGAATCAGTTAGTTTATCCATTGTTCCATGATATTTACACACTCGAAGAATCACTTTTTTTTCATAAGGATTACTTGTAAACTTTGAAATTAAATCATTATTAATAAGTACTTTTACACCAATATCACCATGATACTCACTTTTATTATCAATAAACGTATGATATTTATTAAACTGTTCAAATCTTCCTATATCATGTAAAAGTGATGCTTTTGAAACAAGCTTTTCATCTTCATCAGAATAATTTAAGCTTTTTGCAATACTCTTTGCAAAATCCATAACTCTCTTAGAATGTTCAACTTTAAATTTGCATTCAGGATAGTTAAATTTACTTGTATAATTTATAAATTCATTATAATAATCCATAAAATCATCTCCAAAAAAAATCTTTCATCCATAAGGACGAAAGATCGTGGTACCACCTTAATTTGTTATTAAATTTAATAACCTCTAATAGTTTATAAAGCAACTACCTATTATGCTCCACTTGCAACAAGAAATACTTTGTTTAACTATTTGCACCAACCATAGTCTCTCTTTAAAACTCTATTATTTCACCTCAAGTATCTTTGCATCTCTATTTGTAATTATATACTAAAATATAAAGTAATTTCAAGTAAAATATGTTAAAATATATGAAAAAGGAGTGATTTTAATGGCAGTTGGTGTAATTGCAGAATACAATCCATTTCATAATGGACATCTTTATATGCTAAAGAAAATAAAAGAAATGTATCCTGATGATACAATTATATTAGTACTTGGTGGAAACTTTACACAAAGAGGAGATGTTTCAATAATTGATAAATGGACTAAGACAAATATTGCTAAACACTATGGAATAGATTTAGTTATAGAACTTCCACTAATTTATAGTATTCAGTCTGCTGATTATTTTGCAAAAGGTGCACTTGAAATACTTAATAGTTTGAAAGTAAACAAATTAGTTTTTGGATCAGAAATTAATGATATAGATCTTTTAAAAGAAATTGCGAGTGTTCAGCTTAATAATAATGAACTTGATAAGCTTGTTAAAATATATATGCGTATGGGTTTAAACTATCCATCAAGTCTTTCTAATGCAATATATGACATAACTGGTAAGAAAGTTGATACTCCTAATGATTTACTCGGAGTCTCTTATATGAAAGAAATACTTAAAAATGATTATAATATAGAGGCAGTAATAATTAAAAGAGAAAACAACTATCACTCTAAAGAAATAAAAGAAATAACAAGTGGTGAAGCTTTAAGAAAAGCTTTAAAAGAAGGTAAAGAAATAAAATGTTCTGTTCCAGAGTTTACTTACAAAAATTTAAATAATCTTCACTTTATGGATGAATACTTTATTCTTTTAAAATATAAAATATTAACAGAAAAAGACTTATCTAAATATCATGGAGTAGAAGAAGGCATTGAAAATAAAATAAAAAAAGAAATAATTAATTCATCTAATTATGATGAACTAATAAATAAAGTTAAATCAAAAAGGTATACTTATAATAAGATAAAAAGGATTCTTCTTTATATACTTCTTGATATTACTAAAAAAGATATGAAAGAAATAAATAATTGGAACTATATTAGAATATTAGGTTTTAATGAGAAAGGAAGAAAATATTTAAATAAAGTAAAAAAAGATTCAGGCCTAAAAATAATATCTAAGTTTGAAAGAAATAATAAGCTTTTAAATTTAGAGCTTAAAAGTACTATCATTTATTCTATTCCTCATAATGAACTAAATTTAATAGAAAAAGAATATAAAAATAATTTGTGAAAATGAAAAGATATCTAATTTTAGATATCTTATTTATTTGTTATAACTATTCTTGTTCCATATGATGCATTTGCAGACCCATCTGCTGCTTTCATTGTAAATATACTTGATGTTGTATCAGATACACTATCACCTCTCACTATGAAGCTTGCTGCAGCACTTGGTGCAGTAAATGCACCATTATATAAATTCTTAGTAACGGTAAATACATTACTTGCAAGTGATGAATCATCATAATTATCATAATATTTAGAATCAGGAAGTGTTGTAAATCCGGAGTTACCTACTGTTCCATTATAAAGTCCCATAACATATTCTGATGAACCACCAACCATATCATATATTCCTGTTGTGTTACCTGTTGTTGATGCTCCACTAGCTGTTAAATAAGATGCATTTGAATTTTTTTCAATTGCTCCGTTTATACCATATGATGATTCTGCAAGTATTGCGGCCATTTCCCATTCAGAATTCTTTGCCATATGAATATCTCCATTAAATGAACTAATGTTTGTTGTCATACTACTTATTGCATTTGAAAGTGTACTTACGTTTGCAGATCTTAATGATGCAACTCCTGGAAGTGATGTTACAGCACTTGCTGTCCCTGTTGCTTCATATTTGGAAATATAGAATCCATCTAAGTCTGTATCAAATGTAAATGCTCCACTTGTATAGAAGTTTTCTGGTGTTGAACCTGTATATACTACATCTCCATCTTCTGATGTTGTTTTACTTATGAATCTTACATTAAATGGTAAAGTTTTATATGAATATGACATTCTTGGTATCCAAACAAAGTATCCAAGTACCTTACTACCATCAAGACTTGTACCTACTGGACTATTATTTAATGTATCAAGATATGTACTATCATTTATCAAAGCAATATTTGCCCAATTTTTATTTGTGTAATTATACCAGTTGTCAGTTACTGTTCCATCTGCTTTTACAAATGATCCTTTTGCACTATCATATGTTACTGGAACCATTCCTGCAGAAATATTAGGTTCATTTGGTGTTAGACTTAACTGTTCTCCTTTCATATTAATTGATGCTGCAAAGGAAAGTCCAGATGAATCTGTTGCGACAGCTTCATCAATCCATACTCTTAAATCAAAATTAATTGTCTCATTTGGATCTATTGTACCTGTTGCTAGAACTCTTCCATTATCAGTAGTTGTTAATGTATTAAGTGCTTTAGCACCTGTATAAATGTTTTTATCTTTTACTAAACTATATTTTAGTTTGTCATCACCAATTCTTGTTTTTCCATCTGCTAAATCATTGTCTTTTAAATAAATAGTATATGATGATGCAAGTGTTCCATTATTTGTTATACTAAATGAATATGGACTACTTTTTAATCCTGTTGCATCTTTTACTGGGTAAGAGTTTGCTAGTGAAAGAGATGCAGTATCTTTAAGAGCTAGTGAAAGATCTCCACTTGTAATTGTATTTGTTTTATCACTTGCGTTAGTTGCAGATAGCCATGCATAACTTGACATAGTAAATGTAAGTGCAACAGCTGCTATTAAAACAATTATTGCAATAGATTTTTTACTTAAATTAATATTTTTAAAGTTAAATTTTTTATTTTTACTCTCCTTATCTTTATTAAAGTCTATTATTATTGTACTTGTATTTTCTTCTTTGTTTTCTTTTAATTCTTCTTTATTTTCTTCGTTTTCTATTATTTCTTCATTACTTGTTTTGTTTAGTGTGTATCCATTTTCAGTTTTAGAAATTATAGAGGCATCTTCTAGTTCTTTTAAATTTTCATTTAAAGCATCAAGTTCTGATACTTCAATTAGGTCAAGCTCAGACTCAAAATCATCTAGTGTTACTGCATTAGTACTATTTTCAAGTATGGCAAGAATTTTGTCTCTCATTATTATTCACCTTCTATCTTACATTATACTATAAAAAAAGTCTTGAGAAAAGACTTATTTTTTTGTTTTATAAATTTACACATTTTTAATGTCAAATTTCATTATATTTAAAACTACATCGTAAAGTGTTAAATTATGACTTTTACTAAAAACATTTTTAGAAAGGCTATTCCAAATATCTTCTTTACTAATATTATAACCAAATCTTTTTAGTTCATTACATTTTGAATTTAGTGCAGGTTCTACTCTTTTTTTTAAATCATCAAGTGAATCAAATTCCATACTTCCTCCTATTTCATTTTAGCTCTTGGAAATGCTTTGTAATAAACATCCTTAAGATGAGCTTCAGATACATGTGTATATATGCTTGTTGCAGCGATACTTTCATGTCCTAAAAGTTTTTGTACTGCTAAGACACTAGCTCCTTCATTTATTAGGTGTGTTGCAAATGTATGTCTTAACATATGTGGTGATATATTTTTATCAATACTTGTTTTCTTAATTAATCTTGTAAGTATATCTCTTACACCACGCTCTGTAAGATGTGTTCCTCTATTGTTTATTAATAAATAATCTAAATTATTTTTATTAAGCTTAGGATATCCATTATTTAAATAATCATTTAAAGCATCTTCACAGTACTCACCATAATATGTAACTCTTTCTTTATTTCCTTTTCCAAGAATAATTATTTTCCTTTCTTTTCTATCTATATCAGATACTTTAACACTACAAAGTTCTCCTACTCTCATACCACTTGCATATAAAAGTTCAAGTATTAGTCTATCTCTTTTACCTAGTGGTGTTTTTAAGTCAGGTGCTTTAAAAAGCTGTTCCATTTCATTATATTCAAAGTATCTTGGAAGACGTTTTTCTTTTTTAGGTCCACTTACATATACAAATGGATTATCAGTAGTATATCCTTTATTTAAAGTATAATTATAAAATGTTCTAAGTGCAGATAAATTCCTGCATACTGAAGAATTTTTTTCATTTAAATCTTTCTTTAAGTACATTAAATATCTTCTAATATCGCCATACTCAATTTTTTTATAATTTAAATTTTCTCTTTTTAAAAAATTATTAAACTTTTTTAAATCATCTTTATAATTAATAATTGTGTATTCTGAATAATTTCTTTCATATTTTAGAAAGTCAAAGAATTTATTTAGTACTTCTTCCATGTCCTTTCATCATCCTTTTCTTCTATATAAAAGTCATCTATTTCATTCTGCTCTTTAACTTTTTCTCTTTCTTTATAAATTGGTAATACATCAAGTTCTAGACTCGACTCTTTTATGGTTCCTTTAATAGCTTTCTTACTAAGCTTTTTATTATTATTGTCTAAGTTACCAAGTCCTATGCTACTATCAATACCATATTCTTTAAAAAAATCATCCATTAACCTTATATAAGTATAAGATAAATCACTAATGCTTCCATCTTCATTATTTCTAATTTTTAAAGAAGATCTTATATTTGATATTAATCTGTTAAAGTTCTTAGGATTTGCTGCATATTCTAATAAATAATCTCCACCATTTGCAAAAAATGCTTCTGGCTCTAATAATCTATTAAATTTATTATATAGTTTTCTTATTATTCTTATCTTGTTTTTATTACTTCTTAAAAATTTAATATCTCTTTCAAGTACTAAATTAGAGTTTTTCTTTCTTTCATCTTTTTTATAAAGTATAGAAATATCACCATCATTTACCTTAATTTTACTATCATCACTACTCATAATAAACATCTTAGGCATATCTCCTCTATGCTTTAAAAGTCCATTCATATACCCATAGTTTCTATTAATAAAGTCATTTATCTTATCATTATATTTAAAAAATATTCCATTAGAATTATTAAGTGTTGTAGTTACATTATCTATTTCTTTTAAAGATCCCTTTTTTAGTATGACACATTTATCTTTATCATATCCATAACATAAGTAAAACATAAGAAAACTACCTCCAATAAAATTATATTATTAAAGGTAGTTTTAATCAAGCTTCTCTATTTTTCTTTTTTTAAAACTATAGTTTAATTTTTTCAATTTCACTTGTCTTAAGACCAGTTATTTCAGAAATATCTTTAATACTAAACTTTTTCTTAAGCATATTCCTAGCTGTTTCTAGTTTAGATTTCATAATACCACTTTTTTCGCCTTCTTTGATGCCTTCATTTTTACTTTCTTCTACACGTTTATCCATAATAGTATTTTGCATCATTTCTTTATCTTCTGCTTCACTCATAAAATCTTGGAAATCTGGATCCTCATTTAATGATTCAACTTCATCTTTAAATTTAGACATAATCTTATCTCCCTTCGAATACTTATCTAGTTCTTCTAAACTATAGTCTAGCATTAATAAGTATTTATATTTTTTTCTTTCTTCTTCATTGTAGCACGATTCCTTTAGTTTTTCCATATTAATGCTAAGTATCTCTAGATCTTCAATCCATTTTTTATTATTATCTGTTTGAAAAAAATAAGTTTCAAATAATTTATCACTACTTTTTCTATATGATAAATTAATTTGGAGTGTTAATACATCACTTTTATAGCTTTTGCTTCTTTTTGTTTCATTGTTATAAAGTGTAAATAAGAAGCATGCATTTCTTTTCTTAACATCATTTTCATTTTCTGTATTTAATTCTACTTGATAAATCTTTTTTTCTCCTCTAAATACAGCATCAACAAACTTTCTTTTTACATGAACATTAGAACTTAATAGTTCACCATTTCTAGTTTTATCTGGATTAATTTTAACTTTCTCTCCAAATATTTCACTAAGTATTGCTTCTAATATATCATTATTTTCTTTTTTAAAGAATAAGCATTTAAAAGTATAGTCATACTTAGCACTCCAAAACTTATAACCATTTTCTTTATTCTCTTGCATATTGTATCACCTCCCATCTGTAGATTTTTTCTGCTTGAGTGATACTTTATCACATAGATATTTCAAGTTCAAACGACCAATTTTGCAAATCTGAGTGTTTTTCCTTACAGATTTGCAAATTTGGGGTATTTTAAAAAAAATTTTTACCTCAATAGAGAGTCTAAAAAATCATTAATAACATTATAATTATCTTTATTATCTTCTAATAGTAAATTAATCTTACTAATTAATACATCACATAATTTAATATCATTATACTTATTTTTAGATATTCTTAAATAAGTATTATAAAGATTATTGTCAGTTAGATATTCATCTAATTATTAGATGAACTATCATAGACTATACAACTTAAATTCTTATCTTTATGTTTACTTAAAACTTTACTATATGAATTACTTCCAAATCCTAATTCATTATCATCTTTAATTTTATAATCAAATAAATTCCAAAGAATTATAGCATCAT
>ONQM01000022.1 GCA_900319955.1 uncultured Eubacteriales bacterium
TCTATGGAGAAACCATTAGGGTTCTGTGAAGTAGAAAAAGAAGTCCGTGAGGACTTCTAAGTGATTAATAAATTTATTTATTAATTACTTTTGTTCTGCTATTCTTATATGGATGGATAACATGTTTATATTAAAATCTGACAGGAAAGAAACTATTAATAAAACTATAAGATTTCCTATTTCTTTGATTTTAAGAATTGAAAATGCAATAGAGAAAAAAGATGTTACATTTTCTGGATTTGTAATTCAAGCTTGCAGGTATGCTCTTGATAATATGAAAAAATAGAAAGTTTAAAGCTTTCTATTTAAATATATTAAATAATCCTTTATTTTCAGTAATTTTCTTCATTTCATCATATTGTTTGTATAAATACTGAACTCCATTTTCTAACTTATAATAATGTATGATATAAAATAGTAAAAATATTGTTAATATAAGAACAACTATTGAAAAAGCATAGCATATAAAAGTCATTCTTATAAATAGTACTACAAATAAAGCAAAAAATAAGGTAACAATTAAATGAACAAGCCTTTCGTGTTGAAAAAATTTTATTTTAGTTAAATGAGTTTTAATATCTTTCTCTGTTACTTTCTTATTTTTAATTAGTTTATCAGTTTTTTCTATATAATCTTTTAATTCTTTTGCCATATTTACCTCCATATTTTTCTTTACATTTATATTATACACTTTATTTTAAAAATTTAAAAAAAATAATTATTTTTATTTTAATAGTGGTATAATTTTTAGTGTTAAATTAAATAGAGGATTGATGGTATGAAAAACGAATATTATAAAATATCTAAACTTAATAAAGATGAAATACTTGATAAGTATAAGACAAAAGAAGATGGATTAAGTGAAGGGGAAGCTAGAAGAAGGTTAGAAAATGGTAAAAATCTTACAGAAGCTGAAGATAAAAGAGGAGCTTTTTATTTCTTTTTATCTAGTTTTAATGATAAATTTATCTTTATATTATTTTTACTTGCAATTGTTGACTTTCTTCTTGATGATAAATTAGGTAGTTTAATAATTATTTTAATAGGTTGTTTTAGTGCAAATATTAAATTTGTTCAAAACTACAGTGTATTTAAATTTAATAAAAAATTAAAATCTAAAATGAAGAATAAAGCAGATGTTGAAAGAAATGGTGTTAGATATAAAATTAATGAAGAAAACTTAGTAAATGGCGATATCATTTATTTAAGTTCAGGATCACTTGTTCCAGCAGACTGTATACTACTTGAAAATAAAGATTTATTTATTAATGAATCATCTTTTACAGGAGAAAATGTTCCAAGAGAGAAGTTAACTGGTAATGCTTTAAATAAAAAAGAGCTATTTGATCTTCCAAATATATGTTATATGAATTCATCTGTTGTATCAGGATCAGGTAAAGCTTGTATAATTGGGACGGGATTTAATACATATATTGGTACAATGAATAAAGAAATAAAGAAAGCATCTAAGGATAAAACAAACTTTCAAAAAGGAATAGACTCTATTACAAAGATGCTTATTAAATATATGGTGTTTACTTGTATTGTCGTTTTAATAATATATGGTGGAATTAGAGGTAACTGGTTTGAAGCAGTTATGTTTGCTCTTTCTGTTGCAGTTGGAATAACACCGTCCATGCTTCCAATGATTGTTAATGTAAACTTGAGCTTAGGCACTAAGAAGCTTGCAAAAGAAAGCGTTCTTGTAAAAGATATGGATTCAATTCAAAATCTAGGTGCAATGGATACACTTTGTACTGATAAAACTGGAACTCTTACTGAAAATGAAATAATACTTCAAAAATATGTTGATATAGAGGGAAAACCTAGAAAGTACATAGTAAAAGATGCATACCTTAATGCTTTTTTATCAACAGGTGCTAAAAATTTTATTGATAGAGCAATTATTGCATACGCAAATGCACATAGCGAAATAAATATAAAAGAATATGAAAAAATAGATGAAATACCTTTCGATTTTGAAAGAAAAAGAAGCTCTATTGCAATAAGAAAAAGTAAGAATAAATATGTAGTTTTAACAAAAGGTGCTCTTTCAGAATTACTTAAAATATGCACTAAAGTAAAAGTGAACGAAAAAGAAGTTAAACTTACTAAAGAATATAAAGATAAAGCTTTAAGTTTAGAAGAAGAATATTCTAAAGAAGGAATGCAAGTAATTGCAATGGCAAGTAAAAACTCTTATAGTGGTAGAGAATCATTTAACAAGGATGATGAAAAAGATATGACACTAGAAGGTATAATAGCATTCCTAGATCCACCTAAAAAATCAGTTAAAGAGGTTCTTAAAAATTTAAAGAAATATGGTGTTACAACTAAAATAATAACAGGAGATAACAAATATACAACAAGTGAAATATGCTCTTTTGTAGATTGTGAAAGCCCTTATATTTTGGAAGGTGAAGAAATAGAAAAGATGTCTTCCCGTGAACTTAAGAAAAAAGTAGAAGAGTGTAACATATTTGTAAGAACAAGTCCAATGCAGAAGGAGTTAATTGTAAAAACATTAAGAGAAAATGGACATGTTGTTGGATATATGGGAGATGGAGTTAATGATGCTCCAAGTCTTAATAGAGCGGATGTTGGAATATCAGTTAATACTGGAACAGGAGCAGCTAAAGAAAATGCTGATATTATTCTTTTAAAGAAAGATTTAGGTGTAATATTTAAGGGAGTTTTAGAAGGAAGAAAAGTATATGGCAATATTACTAAATATATGAAACTCGCTTTATCATCAGATTTTGGAGATGTATTTAGTATAGTTCTTGCATCTTTTGCACTTCCATTTCTTCCACTCCTTCCAATACAAATGTTACTTCAAGATTTCTTATTTGATTTTTCTCAAATAGCAATTCCATATGATGACGTTGATGAAGAATTTATTGCGAAACCTAGAAAATGGGATACTAAAAATTTATCTCACTTTATGAATGTAATGGGAATGACGAGTAGTATAGTAGATGTTCTTGCATTTATTGGATTCTGGTATGGATTTAATTATAGAGTAGATACATATTTTCAAACAGCATGGTTTGTATTTTGCTTAGTTAGTGAAGCAATGATTGTTTACTTTATAAGAACAAGTAAAACACCATTTATAGAATCACATGCAAATATAAGACTTGTTATTGGAACAACACTTACAATTGTATTTACTATATTAACTCCACTTGTTCTTCACGGTATTTCATCATTCCATTTTGAAATATTACCACTTCATTATTATTTATTTATAATAGTACTTTTAATTATTTATGCATTACTTGTAAATGTAGTTAAATATTTTTATATTAAAAAATATAAAGAATGGCTTTAAAAAAATCACTTTAATTAGAGTGATTTTTTTCATCTATTCTTTTGTAATTAGTAATATGAGATTTGTCATATTTAATTAAGTCTGACGCAGTAACATTTAAATTTTTATCTATGTTGTTATTAATGCCTTTTGCTATCTTATCAAGCATATCAATTGTTGGTTTTCTTTTCTTGTTTTCCAAGTCATTTATATAGGTTAAATTGCTTCCAACTTTTTCTGCAAATTCTTCTTGAGAAAGATTATATTTCTTTCTATAATATTTTAAATTTATTGATAATATTTCCTTACTATTCATATATTATTTTCTCCTTACTCTAAAAAGTATTGTATATAACTGCATAAACAATGTCTTTCATACAACTGTTGAAGAAAATAAAATAATAGTATATAATTTTATTTATACTAGAACGAAAGGAATATAAAATTATGAAAAGTAATGAAGAAAAAATAAAAGGAGTATTACGACTATCAATTATTTTGTTTTCCACACTAACTGTTATTAACTTTATTGGGATTGTGGGAAGTAGTAATGCTTTATTCACAAAATCTATTAACAGTAAAAATAAAATAGAAATCAAGTCTGGTGGAATCTATAATTTTGATTACACCGGAGGAGAACAAACATTTATTGCACCTAAATCAGGAAAATATAAATTAGAAACATGGGGAGCACAGGGAGGAAGTTGGTATGATAGTTGTAACTCAAATGCAGAGCGTGCAGGTGGCTATGGTGGTTATTCAGTTGGTTATACAACTTTAAGTTCAAATTCTACAATTAATATAGTTGTTGGAGGTCAAGGTACTATAATCATTGAATGTGAGCAGCAGGAAAATAATCCTTCAAATAAAGGATCTAATGGTGGGTATAATGGAGGGGGTCATGGTGGAGCAGGAATTGGAACTTTATTTGTTGGAGCACCAGGAGGTGGGGGAGCAACTCACATTGCTTTATCCTCGGGTATTCTTTCATCTTTTGTAGATAATAAAAATAATGTTTTAATTGTTTCTGGTGGAGGAGGCGGTGCTGGACTTTGGAATGGAGTTGCAGGATCTGCTGGCGGAATAACTGGAAATAATGGATTTTCAGCTGGAAAATCATATGCGACAGGTGGAACACAAAATAATGGTTATGCTTTTGGAATAGGACAAGATGGTGGAAATGGAACAGGTTATGATGGAGCAGCTAGTGGTCACGGAGGAGGTGGCGGTGGCTGGTATGGAGGATTTGCTATACCAACAGTCCAGTTACAAGAATCTAGTGGTGGTGGCGCAGGTGGCTCAGGTTATATTGGAAATACCTCTCTAACAGATAAACATATGACATGTTATAATTGTGAAACATCAAATGAAGAATCTACTAGAACTATAAGTAACACATGTGTAAGTGAAATTCCAATTTCTGATTGCTCTAAGATTGGTAATGGATATGTTAGAATAACTTATTCAGGATTATAATTTCAACATATAGTATTTAATGATTTAGAAACTTTAATTAGTTTCTTTTTTTCGACATCATTCGACAAAGTTATATGCTATTATATAAAACATATTTTTTTAAGGAGAAAATGTATTATGAAAGAAAACAAAGATTTATATTATAATGAATTAAAAGAAGAAGTATTAAAAACAGAGTCTTACATAAGAGTTAAGACTATACAACCGAACAATATAAAGTAAAAGAATATTATAAGATAGGAGAAATACTATCTAAAGCTGGTAAAGAGTATGTGAAAGATATTATAGGAACGTATTCAGAAAAACTAATGATTGAGATAGGCAAAAAATATATAAGAGAATTACTATCATAAAAAAATATTGATGAAATAAATAATTATATTAATATTTGCAATATGCAAGGCTTATCAACAAGAGAGCTGCATGAAAAAATAAAATCTCATGAATATGAAAGACTTCCAAATAAAATAACAGAGTATGATTTAAAAAATATGATATTTCATAATATTGATGAATTTTTAAGAAATATAGGTAATGGTTTTATGTATGTTGGTAATGAATATAAAAAGTTTTAGTCAAAATGAAATAGTAGGAATTATTATATGTAAGAAAGATAATAAATTTGTAATGTAATACTGCAGTAATGAAAGAATATTTAGTAAAGAATATTTGTTAATTACTATTTAACTTTTCAGCTTTATCTCCTTGATATACATTTCTCTTAACCATTTCTTTATCAATATCATCAATAACTTGAAACTTTTTTAAAAGCCAATTAGGTTCAATTAAATCTTCTTTTTTAGGATCACCTGTTATTCTGTTAATAACAATTTCTTCTCTTAAAAGTTCTAGTTGATTTATTACAATATCTACATATTCTTTTTCTGTTAAAACATGAAAATGATTTTCTTCATACATCTTTGCAAGAGGAGTTCCTTTAACAACAGAAAGCATATGTATTTTAATACCTTGTATATCAAGTCTATTTAAATACTTAACAGTTTCTAGCATATCTTCTTTAGTTTCTCCTGGAAGACCGTTAATAATGTGGACAACAACGTTAATCTTTCTTTCTCTTAATTTTTTAACCATATCTGTAAAGTTATCTAAACTGTTACATCTATTAATTAGTTTGCTAGTTCTATCATGTATTGTTTGAAGACCAAGTTCTACTATTAAAAAAGTTCTTTTATTTAACTCTTCTAAATAATCTAAGCATTCATCTGTGATGGCATCAGATCTCGTTGCAATGTCAAGCCCTACAACACCATCAAAATTTAAAACACTTTCATATTTTTCTTTTAATACATTAACAGGAGCATAAGTATTGGTATTAGCTTGAAAGTATGCTATACATTTAGCATTAGGCCATTTCTTTTCCATCATTTTTTTAACATTATAAAATTGAGTTTTTAAGTCTTCTTCCTTTTTTCCAGCAAAATCTCCACTTCCATTAGAACAATATATGCATCCACCATATCCTTTTGTTCCATCAATATTAGGACAATTAAAACCAGCATTTAGAGATATTTTCATAACTTTAGTATGAAATTTACTTTTTAAGAAATAATTTAATGTATGATATCTTTTATTATCTAGACTATATTTAAATTTCATTTTTTTCGCTCCTTTTTCTTTATAGTATATCACAAATATGTTATAATTTGTTTATAGTAGGTGACGTTTATGAAGAAGAAAAAATTAAAAATGAAAAAACCTCTTAGAATATTTATTAAAGTAGTAGTTACTATTCTAATTATTTTATTAATTTTCTTTATAGAATATACAATTGTATTTGATAAATTTAGAAGTATTGGATATTCTCATGATGCAACTGTTAAAATATTTAAGGAATTCAAAGTAAGTGTTGCAAAAGATAATCCTAAAAATAAAACTTTAAATGCTGCTTTTGAAAGCAAAGATTATAAAGAAAAAAATATTAAACATTATGTAAACATAAAATATCATAAAGGTAAAGATTTAATTGAAAATATAAATACACTAGTTTCTAAAAAATATACTGATAGAGAAACTAATATTATATTTGATCATGGAGATAATGATGATGTTAAAGAGTTTGCAAAAAAAGATAAAGTTAAATACATTGAAGAATTTTATAGTTACCCTTATGCTAAAATAAAGTATTATGATAGATATAATGATTTCATGAATAATGAAGGTGATGATGAAGAAGATACTGTTATTAAAGTAAATCTTGATTTGGATAAAGAAGATTATAAAGATCCTATAAAAATAAGTGACTACTCTAAAAATGTACTTGCAAATAAACATCATTATTTAGGAGAAAACTATACTCCAAAACTTATTAAAGTCCCTAGTGAGTATCTTTTAGATAAAGATGAGGTAGTTAAAGGAACAAATGAAGCAGTTACAAGTGCTATTAAAATGATTAAAGATGCTAAAAAAGATGGACTTGATTTAAGAATTAATTCTGGTTATAGATCATATAAGGATCAAGAAGGAACTTACAATTATTATAAAGGACTTTATGGAGAAGACTACTGCACTAAATATGTGATACTTCCAGGCTACTCAGAACATCAAACTGGATATGCATTTGATTTTGCAAGTGGATCTAGCAATTTGTTTGCAAATAGTAAAGAGTATACATGGATGGTAGAAAATGCATATAAATATGGATTTATTTATAGATATCAAAAAAAGTTTGAAGATATAACTGAGATAAGACATGAAGCATGGCATTTTAGATATGTCGGCATAGAAAATGCTAAAAAGATAAATGATGAAGGTATTTCATTTGAAGAATATTACGTTAAATATCTAGATAAATAATTTAATTTATGATATATTTTTATTTAGAATAAAGGGGCGATATTATGTATCCACTTGGTAAACAATTTGAAGTAGATTATAGTAAGTCTAAAAGTGATCCTAAAGCATTTGTAAGTGGAATTAAGTATAGAGTAACTGTGATTACTGAAAGAGTTGTAAGACTTGAGTATAGTCCTACAGGTCACTTTGTAGATTCTCCAACACAAATTATTAGGAATAGAAACTTAGGACTTCCTGAGTTTACTATTAGGCAAGATTCTACTTTCTTAGAGATAACAACAAGATATTTTCATCTTTCTTATATGAAAGATCAACCTTTTTTAGGATCTAAAATAGATCCAATGAAAAATTTAAAAATAACATTAACTAACGTTAATGATAAAGATAAGATGCGTGATTGGTACTATGGTAGTCCTGAGGCACGTAACATGGGCGGAAACATTATTGGAGAAGATGTTCCAATAAGCAAAACTTTAGAGAGAGGCTTATATTCAATTGAAGGCTTTGCATCACTTGATGACTCACAATCACTTATTGTTGAAAGAGATGGAACACTTTCTAATAGACCAAGCGATTCAATAGATATTTATGTATTTATGTATGGAAATATGTTTAATCTAGCTCTTCAAGATTACTTTAAAATGACAGGATTTCCACCACTTCTTCCACGTTATGCATTTGGTAATTGGTGGTGCAGAAACATAACATATGATGATGAATCTTTAACAGATTTGATAAAAAAATTTGAAAAGAAAAGAATACCAATTAGTGTAATACTACTTGATAAAGACTGGCATATAAGAGATTATGGAGAGACTAAAGGATTAAGAACAGGATTTACTTTTAACAATAAACTATTTAAAGATCCTAAGAAAACTATTGAAATGGTACATAAACATAATATTCGTTTTGGACTTCAAATAAATCCTGGAGAAGGACTATATCCTTTTGATGCATTTTATCCAAAAGCTGCTGAGTATTTAGGTGTAAAAGGAAATCAGATAATAAACTTTGATCCATTAAACCCTAAAATAATAGATGTATTCTTTAAAGTTTATCTTCATCCATTAGAAGCAATGGGAGTAGATTTCTTCTGGAATGATTATAAAAATCTTACTGATGTTAATAAGCCTTGGGCACTTACAAATTATTTATATTATGATAGTGGAAGAAACCCATCTAAAAGAAATATGCTTCTTTCACGTGGCACGCTTCTTGCCCCTCACAGATATCCAGTACAATACGGAGGATCATCCGAAATAGGTTGGGATAAATTAAGAGAAGAAGTATTTAAATATATAAATGCATCAAACCTAGGTATTGGATATTTGTCATTTGATGTTGGTGGCAATCATGGTGGTATTGAAGAGTCAGAACTTTATATAAGACACGTAGAACTTGGATGTTTCGTACCAATACTTAGATTTCATGCAGCACGTGGAAAATATTACAAGAAAGAGCCTTGGGTATGGGAAGCTAAAACATATAATATTGTTGCAGATTATTTAAGACTAAGGCATAGATTAATTCCGTACATATATACAGAAGCTTATAAATATAGTGAAGTTGGAACGCCAATTATACAACCATTTTATTATAATTATATGTGGTGCTATGATGATCCGCTTTATAAGAATCAGTACTACTTTGGATCCCAGCTTCTAGTATGTCCAATACTTACTAAAAAAGATCCTTCTATGAATAGAACAATACACCAATTTTATATTCCAGATGGTACTTGGTATGACTTCTTTACAGGTAAAAAATTTCCTGGTGGAAAAAAATATGTTTCATTCTTTAGAGAAGAAGATTATCCAGTATTTGCTCATGCAGGATCAATTATTCCACTTTCAAATAGAAGTGATAGAAATAATGTAGGACTTGCAACGGATATGGAAATTCAAATATTCCCAGGTGCAAGTAACATGTATACTTTATATGAAGATGATGGAATAACAGAGCTTAATACAGAAGGATACTTCTTAAAAACATCAATAGATTATAATTATTTAAGAAGTAACTATACAGTAATAATAAGAAGTGTTGAAGGTAAAAGTGGAATAGTGCCTGCTAAACGTAATTACAAAATTGTATTTAGAAATACAAAAGAAGCTGAGAACGTTAAAGTACTTTTTGGAAGCAAGGAAATTAAATTTGAAAAAAATGTAGATGGAGCAGATTTTGTTCTTTATATTAATGATGTTCCAACTGTAGGTCAATTAACAATTAATTGTCAAGGTAAGGATATTGAAATAGATGCAGTAAGACTAATTAATGATGATATTGATAGTATTATAACTGATCTTCAAATAGGAACATATTTAAAAGAAGACATATTTAAAATTATGTTTAGTGAAGAGACTGTTAATAAGAAGAGAATTGAAATACGTAAACTAAGACGTAAGGGTCTTTCAAGAGAATACATGAATTTATTCTTAAAACTTCTTGAATATATTGATGAAGTCTAGTATAATAAGTGTAATTTTAATATTTAAGTAGTAGTAATTAATGAAAACTTTAAGAGAGTTTGCGTCTGGTGAAAGTCAAACAGTAGTAATTAATGAACCCAAACTTGCATAAAAATATTAGGTTAGGAAGCCTTAATTCCATTAGAGTGCACTTACGTGAATTAAGGTGGTACCGCGATTAAAATCGTCCTTATGTTTAGGGACGTTTTTATTTGAAAGGAGAAATGCTATGTTAAATAATTTAATGCTTTTTATGCTAATATATATAATAGTTTTAATTATTTATTATTTTGTAATTATTAGGAAGTATAAAATTAAGAAGAAAAATAAAAAGAAGAGAATTACTAAAAAGAAAAAAGAATTAGTTGAAATATCACTACTTGAACATTTCTATAAACTAGATATATCTAAACTTAATTATAATAAACTTCTTAATGTTTGTTTATTTGTATCAAGTTTTGATATAAGTATTCTTGTTTATTTTATAGGATTTGTTAAAGAATCTCTTCTTCAAATAATAATAACAATGGTAGTTGTAATACCAGTTATATTTGCAAGTTACTACATAGTAGATAAGATATATGAATTAATTTTAAGAAAGGATGATAAAAATGAGTAATTATACAAGTATTGAAAAGAAATGGCAAAAATATTGGGAGGAACATGAAACATTTAAAGCTATAGACTTTGATGAATCTAAAAAACATGCATATATTTTAGTTGAATTTCCATATCCATCAGGAGCTGGACTTCACGTTGGACATGTTAGGAGTTATACATCACAAGATGTAAGAGCTAGAATGATGAGGATGCAAGGATATAATGTTTTATTCCCTATGGGATTTGATGCATTTGGAGCACCAGCAGAGCAGTATGCAATAAAAACACATCAACATCCAAAAGAGGTTGTTAAGAAAAATGTTGAAACATTTAAAAATCAAATGAAAGAATGTGGTTTTAGTTTTGATTGGTCTAGAACATTTTCAACAACAGATCCAGAATACTATAAGTGGACACAGTGGCAATTTATTCAGTTTTATAAGCATGGAATGGCATATAAAACAAATACAAAAGTTAATTGGTGTCCCAAATGTAAAATGGTTCTATCTAATGAAGATGCTGCAGGTGGAGTTTGTGAAAGATGTGGAACTAAGGTAGAACAAAAAGAAAAGAGTCAGTGGATGCTTAAAATGGCATCATATGCAGAAAGTCTTCTTGATGGACTTAAGAATACAAACTTTCAAGAAAAGATTAAACTTGGACAAATTAACTGGATTGGTAAATCAGAAGGCGTTGAAGTAAAAGTAGAAATAGAAGGTGGAGGAGAATTTTCAATTTTCACAACTTGTATTGAAACAATTTATGGAATCACTTTCTTTGTAATTGCACCTGATGGAAAAATAATAAAAGATATAATGCCTAGAGTTACTAATAAAGATGAAGTAAATGAATATATTAAAGAAACGTCTTTAAAGAGTAGTATGGATAGAACAGAACTTAATAAAGGCAAAAGTGGTGTAGAAGTTAAAGGTGTCAAAGCGATTAATCCTGTAACGGGAGAGCATGTTCCAATATATTTAGGAGATTTTGTTCTAGGAGATTATGGAACAGGAGCAGTTATGGCAGTTCCGGCACATGATGCACGTGATTATGATTTTGCAAAAGAACACAATCTTCCAATCATTAAAGTAATAGATGGTGCATCATATAGTGAAGATAGTGCATATACAAAAGAAGAATATTTAAAAGAAAATAGTACTTTAGTTAATAGTGGAGATTTTACAGGACTTAATGTTAAAGCAGCAAAAGAAAAAATAACTGAATACTTAGTAGGAAAAGGCATTGCAAAAAAAACATGTAACTATAAAATGAGAGACTGGGTATTTGGTCGTCAAAGATTCTGGGGAGAACCAATTCCAATGATAAACTGTCCAAACTGTGGTTGGGTTCCAGTACCTGATGAAGATCTTCCAGTACTTCTTCCAGATGTACATGAATATGAACCAACTGATAATGGAGAGTCACCACTTGCAAAAATAGATTCATTTGTAAATTGCAAATGTCCTAAATGTGGTGCTGATGCTAAAAGAGAAACTGATACAATGCCTCAGTGGGCAGGATCTTCTTGGTACTTTCTAAGATATATGGATCCTCATAATGATAAAGAATTTGCAAGCATGAAAAATATGAAATATTGGGGACAAGTAGACTATTATGATGGAGGAAATGAACATACTGCAAGACATTTACTTTATGCAAGATTCTGGGTGCAATTTTTATATAACATTGGATTAGTACCAAAAAGTGAAATGATATGGACACGTGTTAACCATGGTATGATTTTAGGACCTGATGGTAACAAGATGAGTAAGAGTAAAGGAAATGTAATAAATCCAGATGATATAGTAAGAGATTATGGTGCAGATACATTAAGAGTATATGAAATGTTTATGGGTGATTATCAAATGGATGCACCATGGAGTACTGAAGCTTTAAGAGGATGTTATAAGTTTATTGGAAGAGTAGAGCGAATTGCAAATAAATTAGATTTAAATAAAGAAGGATACTCTAATAATGTTCTTGCAAATAAAACAATAAAGAAAGTAACAGAAGATGTTAATAACTTAAAATTTAATACAGCAATATCTGCTTTAATGATTATGCTAAATGAATATGAGAAAATGGAATCAATTTCAAAAGATGATTATAGGTTACTTTTAATTCTTCTTAATCCATTTGCTCCTCATATAACAGAAGAGTTAAATGAAAAATATGAACTTGATAAACCATTATGTGAAAGCACTTGGCCAAAATATGATGAAAAATTAACAGTAGATGAAAATGTAAATATTGCTGTTCAAGTAAATGGTAAAGTACGTGCAACTATTAATATTTCAAAAGATGAAGATGAGGATTCTGTTCTTGAAAAAGCATTAAAAGAAGAAAATGTTAAGAAGTTTACTGATGATAAAGATATAATTAAAAAGATCTATGTTAAGGGTAGAATAGTTAATATTGTTGTAAAATAAGCAAAAAAACTTGCATTATAATGAATTTATTGATAAAATAAGTGTGCTAATTATTTCTATGGGGATATTTCCTCATGGCGGAAGGAGAATGATTTATGAAGAAAAATATACATCCTGAATATAAGGATTGCACTGTTACTTGTGCTTGTGGAAATACTTTCACTTGTAAGAGTACAGAAGAATCTATATCTGTTGAAGTTTGTTCTAAATGTCATCCTTTTTATACAGGTAAACAAGGAAGACAATCACGTGCAGGTCGTGTAGATAAGTTCAATAAGAAATATGGATTTGATAAAAAAGCTGCAGCATAATGTAGCTTTTTTTCTTTAATTATAAAAAGTTAATTAAAAAATTAAGAAAATGTGAAAAAAATTGAACTTTTTTTCATTTTTTTTGCACTTTAGTGTTACTTTTGTCGAATATTATATATAGGAGGAAATAAATATGACATAATTTTTTTATAAAGAATAAAAATTGGCTCTGTGATACATTACAAATATGAGGAGGTAAGTAAAGTGAAAAATAAATTTTATACTTGTAAAAATGATCGTGCTATGAAGTATATTTTACTTAATAAAAATAATTGGGATATACTAGAGGCAATACTTGAAGAAGTAATAGGAAAAAAGTTAAAAGTAATAGAGGTTAGAAATTTTGATCTTTTAAAAGAAAAAAATTATAAGAAATATTATTTAAAAGCTCAATCTATAATTGTTAAGAAATCAGATAGTGATAGTGTGATGGAAATAGTATTAAATTCAAGAAAAAAAGATTTTAATAGAAAGGAAGATGTTTTATACCCTTTTAAAGCTTTTCAGCAATATGCTATTAAAGTTAATGGTGAATATAAATATTTAGAAAAAGTTTATATGATTGATTTAGCATATGGCTTAGATTCTGATTATAAAACAAAAGGAAAATATTTATTTCAAAATGAAAAAGGTGAAATACTAACAGAAAATTTTGAAATTGATTTAATTAATATGTCAAAAATAATTAATATGTATGAAGATAATAATAATGAATCTAAAAAGTATAAATATTTAATAATGCTTGATTTAGATGATAATAGTCTTGAAAATTATCTTAAAAACGATTCTATTGCAGAAAAGTATAAAAGAGAAATAAAAAAATTAAATAATGATCCTAATTTTCGAAATTTAGTGTCATATGATGAAAATTAATAGATAAGAGAACTAATAAAATAGTTCTTTTATTGTAAACCTTTTTTAATTTTGGTATACTTTTTATGGAGATGATAAAAATGGAGATTGCTATAGCATCTGACCATAGAGGTTATGTGTTAAAAAATAAAATTATAGAGTACTATAAAAATAAATATGAAATGACAGATTTGGGAACATATTCAGAAGAGTCATGCGATTATCCTGATTTTGGTTTTGCACTTGGAGAATATGTAAGAGAAAATAATGTTTTTGGTATTGCAATATGTGGATCTGGAATAGGAATTTCAATTGCATGTAACAAAGTTAAAGGCATTCGTTGTGCAAAAGTTGAAAATGAAAGTGAAGCATATTATACACGTAATGACAATGATGCAAATGTTGTTGCTTTTTCTGCTGATATTTCATTTGAAGATGCAATTAAAATAATTGATAAGTTTATAAATACACCTTTTTCCAATATAGAAAGGCATATAAGAAGAATTAATAAGATAAGTATGTATGAAGAGGGAAAATATGAGTGTTAAAGCATTTCTATATATAGGCGTATTTATCTTAGTTATTTATGCAATGGACGCTTTAAACATTAATTTTATTTTTAAGAAGGGAAGAGTTGTGCAAGCTAGAATATTTTTTATGCTTCTTGCAATATCCCTTACATATTTAGTTACAAACTTTATATTTGATTTCTTTTTATCAACAAAAATATACTAATTATGTATATTTTTTCTTTTTTTGCAAACAAATAAAATGAGGTGAAAAGATGAAAAAAGTATTAAAGATTAATGGTTTTGTTTTACCAGTATTATATGTTATGCTCTTTACTGGAATATTTTTTACAACACTTGCAGTTTCATCAAGTTTAAAAAATAAAGTTACAAATGAAGCTCAAGAAAAAATAGTGGAGGATAGTCCTAAAACAGAAGAAGTTATTAAAGTAGAAGATAACAATATGCTTTATCCTTATACCGATAATAATGTAAAAGTAATAAGAGAATATTACGATTACACTGCAACTAAAGAAGAAGGTAAAAATGCAATAGTATACTATAATGGTACATATATGCAAAATACAGGATTGGATTTTGGACTTGAAAATCCGTTTGATGTGGTAAGTGTCTTAAAAGGGACTGTTGCAGATGTAAAAGATGATGAAAATATTGGTAAAATAATAACTATTAAACATGATAATAATTTTGTAAGTACTTATGAAAGCTTGAGTGATGTAAGTGTTAAAAAGGGTGATGTTATAGATAAAGGAGTAGTTATTGGTAAAAGTGGTACTAATAAGATAGATGCCTCACTTGGAAATCATTTACATTTTGAACTTTACTATGGTGGTGAGCTTGTAAATCCTAAGTTATATTTAGGAAAAACTGTTAAAGGAGAATAAATTTCTTCTTTTTTTCATATTTATCTATTTTTTTTAATATATTTATGGTAAAATATAACGCGAAGAGGAGTGAAGTGTATGTTTTCAAAAGATATTGGTATTGATTTAGGAACTGCAAATGTACTTATTTTTGTTAAAGGAGAAGGAATTGTTCTTAATGAACCTTCTATTGTTGCAATTGATACTGAAAATAAGAAGGTTATTGCAGTTGGAAAAGAAGCTTCACAGATGTTTGGAAGAACTCCAGAAAGAGTTAAAGCGATTAAACCTATGAAAGATGGAGTAATAGCAGATTTTGAAGCAACAGAAATAATGCTTAATACATTTATTAAAAAGATTAAAGCTAGAACACTTTTTGCGAGACCTAGAATATTAATTTGTTGTCCTACTAATATTACAGAAGTTGAAAAGAATGCTATTAAGGAAGCTGCTGAAAGAACTGGAGCTAGAAAAGTATATATTGAAGAAGAACCTAAAGTTGCTGCAATTGGAGCAGGTATGGATATTTCACTTCCAAATGCTAATATGGTAATTGATATTGGTGGTGGAACTACTGATATTGCTATACTTTCAATGAATGATATGGTAACATCAGAGTCACTTCGTATAGCAGGTAATACATTTGATAGTGATATTATTAAATATATTAAAGATAAATATAAACTTTTAATTGGAGAAAAAACTGCAGAAGATATAAAAATTAATTTTGCAAATGTATATAAACCATCTGATAAAGAAACATTAGAGGTTAGAGGAAGAAATTTATTAACAGGGCTTCCACATACAATTACAATTACACAAGATGAAACAAATAAAGCGTTAACAGATAGTTTAAATAAAATAATTAAATCAGCAACTAATGTACTTGAACAAACACCACCTGAACTTTCAGCAGATATTGTTGATAGGGGAATAGTTTTAACTGGTGGTGGAGCACTTCTTTCTGGACTTACTGATTTACTTGCAGAAGAATTAGATGTACCGGTTCTAATTGCAGACTCACCACTTACATGTGTTGCAGAAGGATGTGGAGTACTTTTAACAAATAATATTAAATTACTAGAAGAAGATAATAGCTAATTATTTTCTTTTTTTGTCTCATAGTGTATAATATTTTTAGAAAGAGGTTACTTTATGAGAAATGAAATATTACAAAGCCTTGGTATAATTTTTACAACTTTTATATGCTCTGTTATAATTATGCCTTTTATGAAAAAATTAGCATGGCATGTTGGTGCTATAGATGAGCCACGTGAAGAAGAGGGACATAGACATATACACACAAAAGCAACACCTAAGTTTGGAGGACTTGGAATTTATTTAAGTTTTCTAGTAGGATATATGCTTTTTGGAACTCAAAGTATTCAGATGAATTCAATATTAATTGCAAGTTTCATTATAATACTTACAAGTATTACAGATGATATTAAATCAATTAAAGCACGGCAAAAATTTTTATGTCATCTAATTGCAGCATCAATTGTTGTTTTTTATGGTGGTATTACACTTAATAACGTTACAGCATTTGGTATGTCACTTGATTTTGGTATTTTTGCTTATCCTATTACAATACTTTTTATTGTTGCATGTACTAATATTATTAATTTAATAGATGGACTTGATGGACTTTCTGGTGGAATATGTTCTATATTTTTCTTGACTATTGGAATTATTGGACTTTATCAAGGAAGAACTGGAAGCCTAGTTATGATACTTACATTTGTAATGCTGGGTGCAACACTTGGATTTCTTGTTTATAACTTTTATCCTGCTAGTATTTTTGCAGGAGATTCTGCAACATTTTTGGGATTCATTATTTCAATTATTTCACTTTTGGAATTTAAAGGCCCTGCACTTACATCATTTTTTGTACCAGTTTTAGTTCTTGCCATTCCAATACTTGATACATTTTTTGCAATTATTAGAAGGAGTATTAAAGGAAAACCTATATTTTCTGCAGATAAAGAGCACTTGCATCACCAACTTCTTTCAATGAATTTTTCAGAAAAAACAACAGTTTTAATTATATATGTTATTGATATATTATTTAGTACTGCAACTATTATATACTCTATAGTTGATCCTAAGATGGGAACAATAATTTATATAATATTATTTATTGTTATGGTATGGTTTGTTCTTCATACAACTATTATTTCATCTAAGATACCTGAAGCTACTGAAAAAGCTGAAGAAAAATTAAATTTTATAAAAAATATAAAGTCTAGGAAAAAATAATTTTATCACAAAAATAAAATTATTTTTTTGTCAAAATTTGTATTTTAAATAAGACCGTTTTATGATACACTTAATGTATTGTAGGAAAGGGTAGAAGTTATGAAAGAGAAATTTAAAAAGTTATTTAAAAATAAGAAAGTATTAACAGTTATAGCATTAGTACTATTAATGCTTGTAACAGTTGCAGTAACATACGCAGCATTTATTTATGCAGGAAAA